>JAOZVK010000366.1 GCA_029938185.1 Bacteroidales bacterium
AAAAATGCATGATTTTTCAGGGCTAAAAACCCCCAATTATTAACACCCCAGTCTTAGACCTATTTAATATTGTTAGATACGTGCTATATATCAAACACTTACTCTAATACAAAACGGAAAAACTTTTATTATAATACTTATTTATAGGTCAAAGACCTTAACATTATTACAAGCATTTTAACTATAAATTATGAGTTTATTAAATCGCAATGAATATTCAACGGCTTTGAATATTGATAGATTTGGCGGAGAAACTGTTTCAAAGCTATTAATGCAACTTTCAAGAATTAACAAGATTAATGAAATATATTCTGAAAATTCAGATAAACAAGGTATTGAATTTATTGATTCGGTGATAAATAGTTTACAATTAAAATTTGATTTTAATAAAGATGAGCTAAAACGAATACCCAAAAAAGGTGCATTTATTACAGTATCAAATCATCCCTTGGGTGGTGTTGATGGATTGATATTATTAAAAATAATTTCAGAAATTAGACCAGATTTTAAATTATTAGCTAATTATTTATTACATAAAATAGATCCTGTAAATAAAATATCACTCCCACTCAATCATTTTGAAAATCATAAATTAGGAGAACCTAGTTTAGCAGGAATAAAAAATGCATTAAAATATCTTAGAGAAGGCAACCCTCTTGGAGTATTTCCTGCAGGTGAGGTTTCAACATATCAGTCTGATAAAAACACTGTTAGTGATAGAGAATGGCAATATTCAATTCTAAAATTTATAAAATATTCTGATGTACCTATTGTACCCGTTTATTTTAAAGGTAATAATAGTTTTTTCTTTCATTTGCTTGGAAAAATTCACCCTTTATTACAAACAGCACGTTTACCATCGGAAATGTTTAATAAAAAAAATAAAACTATACAAATTAGAATTGGGAACCCAATAAGACCAAAAGAATTAGAAAAATATACAGATATTTCGATGTTGGGAAGATATTTGCGAGCAAAAACATATGCTTTGGGTACCTCGCTTGAAGTTACTAAGTTTTTTAGACCAAAACTTAAAGCACGTATTAAAAGAGTACAGAAAATAATTGACCCTGTACCAAAAAATATTATTGTTGCTGAAATTGAAAAAGCTAAAAGTGAATATTTGTTATTTAAAAGTGGTAGTTTTAGTGTTTTGTGTCCACCCTCAATAAAAATACCAAATGTACTAACAGAAATAGGAAGACTCAGAGAAGTTACATTTAGAAAAGTTGGAGAAGGTACTAACAGAAGTCTTGATTTGGACGAATTTGATTTGTACTTTAGACAACTAATTGTATGGAATGAAGATGAAAAAGAAATTTCGGGTGCATATAGGGTTGGCAAAGGAAATGATATTCTTGCACAATATGGAGTTAAAGGATTTTATATTCAAACTTTATTTAAAATAAATAAAGAATTTTTTCCAATTTTAAATGAATCTATTGAACTAGGTCGTTCTTTTATTGTTGAAAAATACCAAAAAAGACCACTATCATTATTTTTGTTGTGGAAAGGTCTTTTATATTTTCTACTAAAACATCAAGAGTATAGATACTTAATTGGTCCAGCAAGTATTAGCAATGAATTTTCTAAATTTTCTAAGGGGCTTATAGTTAGTTTTTTTAAATCTAACTATTTTGATATTGAATTAGCAAAATACCTTAAACCACGAAAAAAATTTAAAATTCCAAATACTCCAAATGTTGATGATAAGATTTTTTTAGATTTTTCGAGTAATGATTTAAACAAATTAGATAGAAATATTAAAGATATTGAAAATGATTTTGGTATACCTATTTTATTTAAAAAATATATTAAGCTTAAAGCTAAAATAATTGGTTTTAATATTGACCCCAAATTTAATGATTGTTTAGATGGTTTAATTATTTTGGATATATTTGATATACCATTAGATATTATAAAATCTCTTTCAAAAGAAATAAATGATGTGTCTATTTTGGATAGATTTAATTTTACAGATATATAAGGAAAAATTCTAAAAAACTCTGAGTAAGTAATTAACAATGAATAATGGACAATTAGCAATTTTGCTTACGCCAGAATTACAGTAAGTTACAACTTTACAAAGTGTCGATTTTATACAATGACCTACTTATTACTAAAATAGAAGTTTTTAGGAATGTTTTTTTTGCAATTTATTTAGATATGAGCAAAGTAAAAGGCTTTGTGAGTCTGTTTTTTTTAGTTTATATAAAAAATCTAATTAATAAATTTTCATATTGGAATTAAAACTTTTTATTGAAGGAATAATTGTTGGAGTATCAGTATCTGCTCCGTTAGGTCCTTTAGGTGTTCTTCTAATACAAAGAACAATGAATAAAGGCTTACTTTCTGCTTTTTTTACAGGTTTGGGAGCTGCAATAGCTGATATTATTTATGCTATAATTGCAGGTTTTGGACTAACTTATATTTCTGGTTTTATTGATGATAATGCATTGTATATAAGACTAATCGGTAGTCTTTTAGTATTTTTTTTAGGTGTAAAGATTTTTTTTTCAAATCCAGCTAAACAGTTTAGAAGGCAAAAAACAAAAAAAAGAACTTTAGTTAGTGATTTTCTTTCGAGTTTTTTTATTACTATTTCAAATCCTTTGACTATAGTAGTATTTGGATATGTTTTTGCTGGATTAGAATTGGTTAGCAAAGATTCAAATTATACACGTATTACAATATTATTGGTAGGTATTTTTTCTGGAGCTATGCTTTGGTGGGGGATATTAATTAAAATCGTAAATAGGTTTAGAAGTAGTATTAGATTACGGAAACTATGGTGGATAAATAAAATAACGGGGGCTTCTGTTGTGGTTTTGGGTATAGCAATAATGATTCACAGTATATTTTTTATGTAGACTTCATGGTATTTTTACTGATTGAATTTAAAAGAATAACAAAAAAATTAAAATAGTCATGAAAATAACAGTAGAATATACCGAAAATATTACCACAAATGAAATAAGTATAACAAATGCAAAATATGTTAGGTGATTAGGCTACCCGTCAGAAGTTGGACAGTCTTGTTTATCAGATATTTCGTAACAGGATAAAAATCAATCCTTTAAATCCTGTAAATCCTGTCAAAAAATAAAATAATGTCCAATACTATACGTGTAGCCATACATGACATATTTCAAACCACAACACTTATGCCCAAATGATTGACAAAATGGCATAAACAAGCATTTTGTGCAATATTTAAGTATATATCATATGTTGATAAACATTTTATATTTGCAAAACAAAACTTAACTTTGTAAGTTAAATTTTATAAACGTAAAAACAAATATTTTAAACACAAATAAATTATTTTTATGAAAAAAATATTTTTTATAACAGCATTAGTATTATTTCTGTTCTCTGGAAATTTATTATCTCAAAAACAAGCTCCTGGTCTTGGCTTAGTAGGATATGGTTACGATGTATTCGGAAAATTTGCTGATAATACAAGTAAGAAAAAATATCCACTATTTAAATGGACACAGTATAAGACAGTTCCAATAATGTCAGACCAATATACAATGCCAAATGAAATTCTTTTAGAAAATATTGGTGAAAAGAAAAAAACAACAATAAGCACAAGTAGTAGAAGAGATTATGCAAAAAGTTTTAGTGCATCAGCAGGTCTTGGAATTGATGCTGTTGCCTTTAGTGCATCGGTAGAAGTTGCATATTCTAAAACAAGTTCAAAAAGCAAGCAATATTATTTCCATACAATACGCGATGCAAATCGTATTTGGCGTATATCAATTGACGAAAGAGTTGACCACAAAACACTTTTAGACCCAATGTCGGCAAAAGATTTAAATAACCCAAATGTAAAAGCCGAAGTAATTTTTGAAAGATATGGAACGCATTACATAGCAAGTGCATATCTTGGCGGAAGATTAGACTATACCACAGTTACCGAAATTGACGAAAGTACTTCGGAAAGCGAAATATCTGTATCGGTTGAAGCTTCATATGCTATGGTTACTGCAAAAGGTTCTACATCAACTGGTAATAAAAAATCAAGTAGAAACACAAAAACAAAAACAGAATTGACAGTAACTGGCGGTAATGCCGAAATGCTATCAAGTATGGGAAGCGAAAGTGCTTACGAAAACTGGGCATCAGGAATTAGAACTCGTCCTGTTTTATGCGATTTTGATAAAACAAGCCTATTGCCTATTTGGAATTTATGTAAATCAGCTACAAGAAGATCCAGACTAAAAGCTGCTTTTAATAGAATGTGTAAAGACCCAAAATACAAACTTCCTAAAGCAATGGCAAATGTAGTTTCGTTAAAAGAAAGTGCTTATATGGTTAAATGTAAAGACGGTGGCTTATACTGGGATTTTTCTGGATATAATACTAAAGCAAAACAAAAATCGGGTAAACTAAGATTATACATAAAAGATAATAATTCTCATTCAAATCAAGGTTTCGATAGGATTTTTAAAATCAGACCAAACGAAATGGAACCTGAATGGGTACATCTACAACCTCAGCACACTAAAATGGTATTGGATATTGCAGGTGGCAGTAAAATAGCAAATGCCGAAGTTCAACTTTGGGATTATAGAAAAGACAATCTTGCTCAATTATTTAAAATGGAACCTGTTGATGGCGAAAGTGATACATATTATATTAAAAACAAAAACAGTGGCTTGTATTTTGAAACACCAAAAGGAAAAACTACAACAAAAAATACAGTTATAATTCAAAATAAATTTACAGGAAAAGATAATCAAAAATGGGTATTCGAAAAATTTAACCCCATAAATATTGCACAACCTAAAACAGCATATTATGCAATACAATGCGCAGCTGGAAATAAATACTGGGATTTTCCAGGTTCATATCCAAATATTAAAAGTAATAAATTAACACTTTATAAATCAGGAAAACCAGTTGGCGATAGAATTGTAAAAATTGCAAAAGTAGGTAATCATTACGTTATCAGACCCGACCACCACAACAGTAATGTACTTACTGCTAAAAAAAATTCACAATTAACTGTATCAAAACAAACAAGAGCCGATAATCAATTATTTAGATTTGAATATGGTGGTCAAGCATCAACATACTTAATTATAAATAAAAAAAATAATCAGGTAATTGATGCACATTCACAAAAAACAAATCAAAACGGATGCCCTGTTTCGATGTGGAAAAAAAGAGGCAGTAAAAATCAGAGATGGATTTTACACCAGCGAAAAAGAAAAACGCCAATTCATGAAGGCACATGGTATATAAAAATGGCTCACAGTAATAAATACTGGGATTTAGCTGGCACTGGTGGAGCTACTAACAATAATGGGCGTAACCTTCAAATATGGGATTTGGATAATGGAAAAGACAGAGTAGTAAAATTTATTCCTACTAATGATTACCCATACTATAAAATACAATTTCAAAACGGTGGACGCTTGCTTGATGTAGGAGGCTATTGGAAACTTACAGATATGAGCTATAAAGACCAAGCATTGTATCGTGCTAAAAAGTCAAATAAAAAGAAAAAATCAGATAAAGGAGCCAATTTACAGATATGGGAAAAATCTAACAAAAAAAATCAACTATGGAAAATTGTTTATGTTGGAAATGGTATTTTTAATATAGTTTCAAAATATGGAACTGCAGTTGATGCATCTGGAGGAAAAATTAATAATAATGGTTGCAATCTACAAATGTGGAAATATAATAAAAAAAACCGTTCGCAACAATTTATGTTTATTAATACTAAAACAAAAAAAGTTTATAAGTATTAAGGTCTTCGACCTATTTATAGTTGCTTACGCATTAATATAAAGGCAATCAAATCAATAAGTTATGAATATGTAAAAGTCGAAAAACTTTTGTAACAGTACTTAATTAGTGTCTATCCATAAAGTCAATAAAATCGCAAAGCGATGACCTATTGGTAACCCACGATGGGAATCGTGGGCTGATAACAAGCTAATTACAGAAATGCCTTTAGGCATGACTTGGTCTTATAAAAATACGAGCAAAAATAGCTTATTTAAGTTTTTTATTAGTTCC
>JAOZVK010000367.1 GCA_029938185.1 Bacteroidales bacterium
TTTTAATTTGCCATTGTTTTTGTTCAATTTGACGCTTTTTGTGAGTTCTGAAAGTTGAATTTGATTACTTATCAACAAGTTGTGCCTGTCAGGTGTTTTCACCTGATAGCAATATAACAACTTGGTCAGTGGCAGGTGAAAACACCTGCCGAGCGCAGTAAGCTATCCAACTTTACGTGGGGTGCCATTTATAATATTTATTTGTGCAAAAAGTGTCAAATACTTTTAGCCAGTTATGAAAAACACTCAATTATTAACACCTTAGCCACAGCTCTTATGAGACACTTTTTTATTGACTTTCAAATGAAGTCCGAAAAATTCTAAAAGTACTAACTTTAAAATTTTGTTTGTAGCCTCATCACACAGTGTTTAGAATGTTATCTTTTTAAGATTAGACTCTATATCTAAAAGTTCCTTAAGATTTTTCAGTTCTTTGGGAAATTGTTGAAAAAGAGTTTTGTAATAATCTATTCCTTTAATTAAATTATTTTTTGTTTTACGAAATTTGTTTTTTTCTATTTTACTAATAATTTTTGTATTATTAATTTCGTCAAGCAAATTATTCAAATACATCTGAAGCTCAATAATAAACATATGTAGTTTTTCTTTTTTAATTAAATCTTTTTTACCGTAAATATGTTTTATCATATCTACTAAACTCGTTTTTTCTGAAAAGTAAGCCATACTTGGACTTGGACAAACAGAAACTCCACGACTAAGTTGTTTAATATCAATATTATTTTTCAACATAGGAGAAATACTTAAACCTACACAAATGCAAGCCTTGTTTGTTACCTCATTATATTTTTCATTGAAATTCTCGTTACTTAAATTTTGTGTTTTAAGTTCTGCTATTTTTAATTTAATATATTGTTTTGATGCTATGCAAATTGGTTTTTCTGTAAATTCTGTATTAAATTGTAAATATCTATTGGGACAGTCACTCCCATAATTTCCATCATCTATTTTTTGTTGTTTTTCAATATCTTGTGTATTGTTTCTTAGGTTGTTAAATTGAATTCCAAGGGGTGATATTTTGCTTAAATATAAATCTTTCTTGCTGCTTTTTAATAAGAGGTCTAAAGTGTTATCATCAATACTAATAGCCTCAGGAACAGACAAAAACGGTGTTCCCCAACCAATAGCATCAACCTTGTAATAGTTCAATAAAAATTCGTGTTCTTTGTTTGTTGCAACTCCTCCTTGAACAGTAATTTTTATTTCAAGAGGTTTATTTGGATAATTTCTATTTTTAGCTTTTAGTCCGTCAATGAAAGCTTCTTGAAGAGTATCAATTAGAGAATTCTTATTATTTTTAAATTGTTCTAAGATATAGCCTAAAGGCGAAGCATTTGCAACAAAAGCATGCCCTCCACAATTAACACCTGATTCTATTCTGTATTCTGATACCCACAAACCTTTTTTGGCAAGAAACTTACCTTGTATAAAAGCTGATTTATAACAACTTACTTTTAGTGTGATTTTCTTTTTTAAATAATTGTTTTTGTCTGGATAAAAGTCTTTAAATTTTTCGATATAACTATATAATCTATTATTCATACCAGCAGAAAAAACAATTGAAGATTGTAAATTACTATTAGCAAATCCTCTAAATGCAGCATGAGCATCATTGTGCTCAATTGGCATTTGTTCACCTTTTTTGTAATTTACCTTATCAAGCTTTGTCATAATATTTACGTCTATTGAACCAAGTGAAATGTTTTCACTTATCCAACCTTTCATTTTTTCAAAAAATTGTATATCTTTTATTTTTGATTTAAATTTTTCTTTTATTGTAGAACGGTCTGGAAGCGTTTCTAAATAGTTTTTGAATTCATCATATTTTTCAGTAACAGAGGTTTTTAAATTATCATATTTTTCTTCTACAACTTCGTCTATCGTATTAAGATACTCTGTTATTCTTTTTGCTCTAAAATCTTCTACATTTTTAGATATTTTTTGAAAAGGTTTATTAATTTTATTACAATAATATTCTCTCATTTTTTCCATTAAACCATCGTCAACTATCGAAATGGTCGAATTTATACCAAGATGTGCAACTCTTGCAGGCGAATCTACTGTAAAACCAATCCCCATTACAGGAATAAAAAATAAATGTTCACTTTTTTTTATTTCCATTATTATTAAATTTAAACATTTTAGCAAAAATATAATACATTTATATCTACAAAGGTATAATATATTTTTTACTAAATACTATTCTTTTTTAAATTGTAGTTGAATAAGTGAAACCGAAAAATTAGTCCAAAATGTGATATTTTTCAACCTGTGCAATCAAAAGTCCGATAGGACGAACTATTGTAAACCCACAACGATAAGTTGTGGGAATAGAGCAAAATAGTTCGTCCCTTGAGGGACTTTATGTCATAAGTTCTTTTAATACCACTTTATCATCGTGGTTTAACAATAGTTGTCGTCTTTACGGACTTTTAATTGCACAGGACAACAATTTTTATAATATATTATGAGTTCAAATTTAAAAACTTGATTTTTTTTATGTTAATTATTTCATAACATACTAAATAAATAGTTTTACAAAAGTTTTTCGACATTTATTTTTTGTTAAATTGCATGTTATTAGAATATTAATAGAATACGTAAGCTACATTAAATAGGTCGAAGACCTTAGTTTTGATTATCAGTTAATAAAAAATTATTTACCAATCAAAATAAAAGGAGACCAATAAAAGGGAGCAGCAAATTTTTTGTTTTCTATCATTTTTAATTTAGTATTTCTTAGCGATTTTGAGAAATCAATAATATCGTTACTTTTAGGAATATTTAGAATATCATCATAAAAATCAATCATTAATTTTGATGTCGAATTATCAGCAACTTTCCACAACGATACTATAATATTTTTTGTGCCAGCATATAAAAGTGCTCTTGTAAGTCCTATAATACCTTCGCCTTTTTGTATTTTTCCAAGCCCTGTTTCACATGCCGATAATACAACTAAATCTGTTTTTAGTTCAATATTGAATATCTCGCCCGAATATAATACACCGTCATTGTCTTGGTCTTCTTTGTTTGATAAAAATACACAGGAGAGTTCTGGCTTATCCGAATTTACGTAGCCGTGTGTTGCAATGTGCAAATATTTTATTTGTTCGATAATATCCGATTTAATAAAACTTTCGTTTGCTTTTTCGCGAAATTTTATTAAACTATTATAATTTTTTGTCTTAAATTTACTATCAATTGTATCAATTTCAGTTTTTGATGCAGGTAATGGAGTAATATAAAAATCGTTAATAATTAGGTTTTTCACACCATCAAATACTGGTGCTATACCTACCCAGTCTTTAGTAAATTGTCTTGTTTGGGTCGAATCTTTTTTGAATGTACCATAAAACAAATTAGCCGAATATGTGTAAGATATATTGTATTTTTTTATTAAATAAGGATATTTATAAAAATCAGTTATTTTTCCTTTATATTTTTCAGTAAAAAGAGCTTCAAAAGGTATCATCCCTAAATTGCCATCAGGTATAATGATAATATTTTCGATACCGTCTGGAAGTTCTTTTGGAAATAATAAATTATAATAATTATATGCTTCTTTACCATACTTTACTAATTTTTTGTAGCTTGATGACTTCATATGCATTCTGAAATCACTAATTTTATCAGAAAATTCTTTAACTTTTACAACCTTATCCAAGTCTAAACCTTTTTTTGTAAGTGTAAAAATAACAATAAGACTGTCGCCAACAAAATAACTTCTTATTGCAGTTTTATTATCAATTAATGACTGTAATTGTGAGACTGTTACATATTTAGAACTATGTTTTGTTTCATAATACTGTTTATATTCTGTTTCAAACTTATTGATCAATCTGGCATATTGTCTATTTAACTTAAACAAAACACCTCTATATTTAGTTTCTAATTCGGGGTCATATTCATCAATAATTTTATTTTCGTAGAATGTAATTTCTTCTTTTATTTTTTTTTCTTTATTAATTAATGAATCAGGAATACCTGCAAATTTTTTAGCTTTAGCTCCATTAAGTGCATCTAATAAAGTTCCTGCTTTGTTTTTTTCCGAAAAATAAAATGCTTGATATACATAATTAATACTAGCATTTTTTTCTTCTTGGTTTAGCATATAGCACACATCAATTGCTTCATCATATATCTGACTACTTAGTTTTCCAATAGCCAACTTATCTTTTTTTGAGCTAATAGATTTTCTAATTTTTCCAATCAATGTGTCATTTAATAAATATAAATGAAAAGCAGATTTAAGATTATTGATATTATTTTTTTTTTTGTATAAGCCAACAAACGATTTCGCCTTACCACGTAAAGAAAGTAAAAGTTTATTTGCATCGTAATAATTTTTTATAGCAGGATTTGAATTATTGTCAGTTTCATCAGGGGTAAAATCTTTTACATTTGCACTTAAACTTTTTTGATAATAGTTTATTGCATTCTCAAAATCGTTTTGACTATAATATACATTAGCTAAATTTAAGAACGGAAGAACTATTCCTGGATGTTTTCGTCCAAAAAAACGTTCTTTTATTGTCAATGCTTTTGTATGAAATTCCAATGCCTTAGTATATTTTTTTTGCGAAGCATATATATTACCAATATTATTGTAATAGTCAGCAATTTCAGGATGGTTTTCGCCATACATGTTTTCTTTTATTTTTAGAGCCTTTTTATAAAAAGCTAATGCGAAACTATACTGTTCTTGACTGTTGTAAATATTTCCAATATTATTGTAAAGTATAGCCATACTTGGATGTAAATTACCTAAATTACGTTTCTGAATATTAAGTGCATCTAAATAATATTCCAATGCTATGTCATCATTTCCGTTTTCGTGATGAGTGATACCAACATTTATATAATCTTTGGCAACAAGTGGGTGTTTAGTTCCGTATATTTTTTTTCGAATATCAAGTGTTTTCAAAAAATATTCCATAGCCAAATCAATTTCTAATTTATCAAGATATACATTTCCAATTCCTTGATAAAAATTTGCCAGTTCGGGGTGAACATCACCAAAAATTCCCTTTTGCATTTTTATTGCATTTTGGTGATACTCCAATGCAATATCATACTCTCCCTTTTCTTTATATATTATTCCAATATTATTTAATGATACAGCTATTTCGGGATGTGTATTTCCAAGTATCTTTTTTCTTAGCGATAATGATAATTGGTAATACTCTAAAGCCTTGTCATATTCAGCCATTTCTGTATATGTATTACCCAAATCATTATATATATTTGATACAAAAACATTTTCATTTCCAGATACTGCAATTCTTAAATTGAGTGATTGTTGAAGAAACTCAATAGCTTTGTCATTTTTGCCAGACATAAAATATGCTAAACCAACATTGTTGTAAATATTGGATAAATACTCGCTGGTATCACCAAACTCTTTCAATGCAACAGGGGTAATTCTTTTGAAATGTGATAATGTTTTTTTAATTTTTCCTTTTCTTAGATATATTACTCCTATTTCGTTTTCAATAATCAAGTAATTGTCCCAAACTTTATGTTTTTTAAAAAGTCTTGATGCTTTTGTGAAAAAAAGTTTGGAACTATCAAGCTTAAATTTGTTTTTATAATTTACTGCTGTTGAATAGTAATTTGATGCAAGTTCGGTATCTTTATCATAAGTTTGAGAATTTATATCTAACTGAAAGAAAAATATTGTTATTGCTAAAATTACGATATGTTTTTTCATCTTTATATAATTTAAGTTAAAATATTAGGTTTTTCTAGCCTTTTTATAATATGCACCAAATTGATTTAGTAATTATGGCTATCCACGTAAGCTTGGAATCTTCTGTTTTTCAAGTGGATTTAACCATAAAGTGAACCTTTGCAGAACTTTGCGTTAAACTTTGTGCAACTTTGCGGTTAAAAAGCGTCTAACTTACTGGTAGCCGTAATTGTCAAAAAAAAAACCTAAGACCTCAATATAACATTAATAGAGTTTTCAATCTTGTTTCTATCATTTTTGCTTAATGATGATATTGAA
>JAOZVK010000038.1 GCA_029938185.1 Bacteroidales bacterium
ATTTCAAAAAGTAAGCTCTATACTAAATAGATAAAAACTTTTGTATGGGTGCTTATGTTTATTTTACATACACTCAGAGTTTTACCAAACTAATAATCAGTTATAATTTAAACCTATAGTATGAACAAAACAATAAAAGAGTATAAAATATTTTCGGGCGGCGATTTTATAAAAACAAATAATTCAATTGATGTTAGCAATCCATATGATAATAAGGTATTTGCAAAAACATACTTAGCAGGAAAACCAGAATTGGATTTTTCGATAAAACAAGCATTATCTGTAGAAGAAGAAATGAAAAATATGCCTGTATACCAACGTTTTGATATACTTATGACAATTTCGGAAGAATTGAAAGCTAATGCAGATAACTTAGCAATGGTTTTGGCACAAGAATCGGGTAAACCAATGAGGTATGCACTTGGCGAAATTGCCAGAGCTTCTCAAACATTTTTGGTTGCAGCCGAAGAAGCAAAAAGAATTAAGAACGAATATATATCTATTGATTGGACTCCCGCAGGAAAAGGAAAAGAAGGTTTTGTAAAATATTTTCCAATAGGTCTAATAGCAGGTATTGCACCTTTTAATTTTCCAATGAATTTGGCTGTACATAAAATTGCTCCAGCAATTGCAGCAGGAAATCCAATTATTCTTAAACCCTCAAGCTCTACTCCATTATCTGTTTTGGAACTTGCCAAAATAGTAGACAAAACATCTTTGCCTAAAGGCGCATTATCAATATTACCAATGGAAATAGCTATTGGAAATCAGCTTGTAACCGATGATAGATTTAAAATGTTAAGTTTTACAGGTTCGCCAAAAGTGGGTTGGGAAATGAAAAAAAATGCAGGTAAGAAAAAAGTATTATTAGAACTTGGAGGAAATGCTGGAGTTATTGTATCAAAAAATGCAGATATTGATTTAGCTGTTGAAAGATGTTTGATAGGTGCTTTTGCCTATTCGGGTCAGGTTTGTATACATGTACAAAGAATATATGTTCAGAAAGAGGTATTCGATATATTTGCAAAAAAACTTGTTGAAGGGACAAAAAAACTAAAAGTTGGCAGACCAGAAAATAATGAAACCGAAATATCTGTTATGATTGACGAAAATAATGCAAAAAGAGTCGAGAATTGGGTAGATGATGCTGTTAATCAAGGTGCTAAAGTATTGTGTGGTGGCAAAAGAAATGGAACATACTACGAACCTACAATAATTACAAATACAAAAGCAGAAATGAATGTTTGTTATTTAGAGATTTTTGGACCAGTTGTAACACTCGAAAAATTTTCAGATTTTGATAACTCCATCGAACAAGTAAACAATTCACAATATGGACTTCAGGCAGGTGTTTTTACTAACAATATAAATGAAATGAACTTATCGTTTAATAATCTTGAAGTTGGCGGACTTATAATAAATGATGTTCCCACATTTAGAGTTGATCATATGCCATATGGTGGTGTTAAAAATTCAGGCTTTGGTCGTGAGGGTATAAAATACTCTATTCATGAAATGATGGAATCCAAATTATTGGTGAAAAATAAGATATAAGGAAAGAGCTAAAAACTATAAAAGTCAGGTATTTTTGCCTGACTTTTAATATTAGTTAAGTAGTCTTACAAACATTTTTCGGCTACCCGTCAGAAGTTGGATAGTCTTGTTTATCAGGTGTTTCGTAACAGGATAAAAATCAATCCTGTAAATCCTGTAAATCCTGTCAAAAAATAAAATAATGTCCAATACTATACGTGTAGCCCGTTTTTCGGTACTTGTTTTCGTACAATTAATTATATGACAATAGTTTACAAAAATGCGTAAGCAACGTTAAATAGGTCTAAAAACTCTTCAAATATAGTAATGCACAAGCTCTTGCATCAGATAAAGCTTCATGATGATTAAGTTCGATACCTTGTTTAGCACAACAAGAGTCTAATCTTGCTGGTTTATATCCTTTTGATTTATAAATTTTCATTGTACATTCCCAACGGTCAGCAATATTCAGTTCCGAATAATCCAAAGCATAATATTCCATTGTTTTTTTCAAAACACTACGGTCAAATGCTTCATTATGTGCAACAATAGTTTTTCCTGCAAGTATTTTTTTTATTTCAGGATAAACTTCATCAAAAAAAGGAGCATATGCAGTATCACCCGGATTAATACCATGAACTTCAATATTTCTC
Organism: Bacteroidales bacterium; assembly: GCA_029938185.1. GTDB lineage: Bacteria > Bacteroidota > Bacteroidia > Bacteroidales > JAOZVK01 > JAOZVK01. The sequence goes on from JAOZVK010000038.1 coordinate 2,187, forward strand.
CAAAAATACAGATTGTCAGGAGGTTGAATTAGTGTACTAAATTCATCAACTATTTTTCCGTTTTCAACACTAATTATACCAACAGCACAAGCGGAATTTCTGCTTCCTGTTGCAGTTTCAAAATCAATTGCTGTAAAAGTCATATTTTTTATTATAATTTAAAAGATTTTAAGGTCTTCGACCTATTTATAGTTGCTTACGCATTTGTACAAAGATAAATTAATCAGTAAGTTATGAATAGGTAAATGTATAAAAACGTTTGTAATAGTATTTATAATGTGTAAGCAACAAGCTCCTAAGAGTAGTATTTTGAAATAATTTCGTTTATTTCGTTTACTCTCATATTTAGTATTTGTGTATTTTCAGCTTCAACCAATAGTCTTAAATATGGTTCTGTGTTTGAAGGTCTTATATTAAACCACCAGTTATTATATTCGAGTCTGTAACCATCAAAATCATAAAATGCATCTGGTTTTTTATTATTTATATAATAATCTTTAACAGCTTCCATAGCCATAGATTTTTGTTCGATTTTGAAATTTATTTCTCCTGAATTTGCATACGAACTAATTTCTTTTATTAAATCCGAAACTTTAATATTTTGTTCTTTAGCCTTTGCCACAACATCAAGAATTATTAAGCAAGCCAATATTCCCGAATCAGAATAATAAAAATCTTTAAAATAGTAATGTCCAGCCAATTCGCCACCAAATAAGCCATCAATTTCTCTTAGTTTTAAAGCAGCATATGCCCTTCCTACTCTCCATGTGTGCATTTTTCCTCCAAGTTTTTCAATATATTCGCCAACCGATTTTGATGTACGAATATCCTGAATTACTTTAACACCTTTGTTTGAGCTATTTAGAAAATATTTAGCCAATATACCAATCATTAAATCAGGAGATATAAAATTAGCATTTTCATCAACAAACATAACTCTATCAGCATCGCCATCGAAAATAATTCCTATATCCGAATTGTTTTCTTTTACTGATTTTTGAAGCTCAACAATATTTTTTGCAACAAGCGGATTAGGTTCATGATTTGGAAATGTACCATCAAGTTTATCAAACAAATATATAGGGTCGTTTCCCAAAATATCTTTGATTAAAAGTGCTACCATTCCATTAGAACAATCAATACTTATTTTTAAGTTAGATATATCCGGTTTATATTGGTTCTGAAATTTAAGATATTCTTCTTTTACTTCAAAATCAAATATTTTCCCTTTAGTTTCCGAAACAACAATTTGTTGTGTTTGTGTCATTTTTTCCAATTCGTTCAGTCCAGTATCATATCCAACTGGCAGAGCGTTTGTTTTGGAAACTTTTAGACCATTATATTCTTTCGAATTGTGCGAAGCAGTAATCATTACCGAAGCATCAAAATCAAATTTTGCTGTAGAATAATATACCATTGGAGTTGTTGATAAACCTATATTATATACATCGGCACCACTATCGGTAATACCTTTGGCAAGATATTCAAATACTTCCGGTGATGATACTCTAACATCTCTACCAACAAGAATTTTTTTTGCTTTTAATAATTTAGGCAAAAAATAGCCTATTTTATAAACATCATCTTTGTTAAAGTCTTTATTGTAAATTCCTCTAATATCGTATGCGTGAAATGCTTTCATATTATTATTTAAATTTAATTTTCAAGGTAAATTCTATTCATTAGTTCCGCTATTTTGGTTCTAATGATTGGTCTTTTTACAGTGTAGTTATTAATAATTATTGCAAATGTAAGATTTTGTCCCGATTTTGTTTTCATATAACCAGCGTAACTTATTACTCTTGTCATTGAGCCACTTTTAGCATTTATTTTGCCTTGAACAGCCATGTTCTTGCAAAATTTACGTAAAGTTCCTGATTTTCCGGCAATTGCCAATGAGTTGTAAAACAAAGAAGAGTATTTACTTTGTTTTTTCATATATAGTAAAACATCAACCAAATGTTTAGCAGATATTGCATTATGTCGTGAAATACCGCTTCCATCGCCAATGTATAATCCTTTTATATTAATTGATTTACTTTTCAAGAATTTGTATATTGCTCTTATTCCCGACTCTGTATCACCTTTGCTAAAATACTTTATTCCAATATGTTTTAGCAAATGTTCGGCAAATAAATTATTGCTTCTGTGATTTGTATTATTTACCAAAAAAGCAACAGATGGAGAATATATTGTTGAAATATTTGTTCGAGTATTATTGACCAATTTATAATTATATTTTAGTATTCTGATAGTTGTAGATGTATCGCTAATTATTCCTTTTTTCTTTAATGCAATTCTCAATTGTTGAGCAACTAACAATGGTGGGTCAGGAATAGCACCTTCAACAGGTACTAATGCTCTACCTCTTGGAATACTGCCTTTTACAATTCTATATTTTCCATATGGAGCACCCAAAAAATAGACTTTTTCTTTACTGATAGATGCTGTTTTTACTTTATTTTCAAAAAATGTATTTGGTAAAAATGGTTTCAAAATGCTTCTGGAAGGCTTGTATTTCCCCTTTTTATTTTTTGATATAAATATTTTGAATCTATTATCATAAACAGAAATACCGAAAGCTGCAGTTCCATAATCGTTTCCAATTTCGCCCCACTCCCATGTAGGAGGAATAATATCTGTATCAAATATTTGAGCATCAGCAACTATATCACCTTTTATTGTATCAATTCCAAGCGATTTTATACTATTTGCCCATTTTTCGATAAAGTTATTATTTTGTTTATAATATTTGGAACCTAAAGCGGGATCTCCACCTCCTTTTATATATATGTTTCCATCTAATACTCTATTGCTTATAGTTCCATCATATTGCAATTTTGTCCAAAATTTTTTGCCACTACCAAGTATTTCTAATGCCGATGATGTTGTAATTATTTTAATGGTTGATGCAGGTACAAGACTTGTATTTTTGTTTTTTTCGGCTATTACTTTATTTAGCGAATCACTAAAAAACAGATATGAAATTGATGCATTTTGCAAACTACTATCATTATGAAACTGCTCTATTTGCCAATTCAATGAATCTATTTTTATAGGTTTCTTTTTTTCTTTCATAACACTTGTTTTCACCTCTTCAGTTTCATTTTTATCATCTTTTATATAACATGATGATAAAATTATTAACAAGCTTAATATTAAAATGTAATGTTTATTCATAAAAAAATTTATATATGTAATTAAATAATTAAGGTCTTCGACCTATTTATAGTTGCTTACGCATTAGTATAAAGACAACCTAATCAGTAAATTATGAATTTCTTTTGTTAAATTGAGCATATTTTCAGAATGCGTAAGCAACATTAAATAGGTCGAAGACCTAATTTTCAATAACTTCGATTCCACCTTTTGTGTGTGATACAATTTTATAAACAATATTGGGTTCAAATGATTTTATTCCCTCCATATCATGAACCATATTTCCAAAAGTGTTGTCGATAGAATATGCATCACCATTTTTTATTTTTTTGAAAATTTCACTTAGTTTTTCTTTTAATGAGGTATCAATATTTTCCATATCATAAATTTCTGGAAAGCCATCTTTGTCATACAAAGTTAATAAATCTTCGCCATCAATAGGAGCTATTTTGTTGGTATATACCATAAATGGAAATGCCAAATATTTATTTTTTAGTTTAACTACAAAAAAATCAAAAGAAAGTTCTTGTCCGAAAAGAGTTTTTTCTACTTTTGTAAATGATTTGTTATCAGAATTAAACAATTTAATTGCAACTTTGATAGAGTCTTTTTGTTTTTCTAAAATCTTAAATTTTATTGAAACATTTTCTTCTTTAAGCAATGCTAATTTGTTTTCTAAAATAGCTATTTTTTTTTCCTGATTTTCGGTACATTTCGATAATACAAAAATTGTAGTTCCTATTATTACCAAAATTGATATTATTACTAAATACGATTTTTTCATAAGTTATAGTTTTTAAGGTCTTCGACCTATTTAATAAGGCTTTCGCTTGATATATAATTAATTGTGTTTCAAAATATAAGCTCCATTTAGTTCAAAAATATCTGATTCTTCAAGTTACTTATACACAATTTTATTCTTTTTAATTAACTAATAATCAGATACAATAAAACTATTTAGGCATAAGCAGCATTAAAAGGCTCGAAGAGCCATTATACAATAGTAACATTATAGTTTTTTATTAATTCTTCTCCTTTATATCTAAGTATTATTTGAGCAATTGCAAGTACATCTTTTTGGCAATATTTTACAATACGGTCTATATCATTGTCTTTCCAATATACATTACCAACATCACTTCCTTTTATATCATCTTTCGGACTGGTAATTTTAAATATACTTGTAAGCAAATCTAATGAAGTGTAATGTTTATAATCGCCAAATTTCCATAAATCTAAAGTGTCAAGATGTTTTACTTCCCATGGTTTTTTCCCTGCAATATCTAAAGCTTTGGGGAGTTTCAGATTATTAATTAAAGTTCGTCGCGCAATATAAGGAAAGTCAAATTCTTTACCATTGTGTGCACATAAATAGTATTTATCGCTAATAAACAATTTGTTTAGTAACTCATTAAATTCATTTAATATATCATTTTCATTATTTCCATAAAATGATTTAATTCTAAATAATTTTTTAGAATCTTTTTCAAATATTATTCCAACCGATATACATATTATTTTTCCAAATTCGGCATAAATACCTGCTTTATGATATAGCTCCGAAGGACTTTTATTCTCTTTTTCAGCAAAATATTTTATTTTATCTGACCAAAGGCGTTTAGTGTTATTATTTAATATATCATAATTTGGAAATTGAGATACAGTCTCAATATCAAGAAAAAATATATTTGATATTTTAATATTGTTCAGCATATTACTAATATTTAAAAATAAGGTCTTCGACCTATTTAATGTGGCTTACGCATTCTATTAATTTAAAAACCCTCATTATAAAAAGAAAATATGGAGAATTTTAGGCTTGTTATGGGGAATTAAAACTCAATTTTTTCTACTTTATAATTACTTATATATCACATATACAGACAAATGTGATTTTTGGTTTTTTTTTTATGGATAATTCAAACCTTGTTATGGGGAATTAAACTTATATATTATTTGTTTTTTTAATAAATTCACTAAATCTATAGAAAATTAATTCTTTTAATAGTTTTTTTTCATTATATGGAGAATAGAAAGCCTATTATGGAGAATTAAAATTCAAATATTCTTGTTTAATAATTGTTTATATATCATATACACAGGCATATAAGTTTTTAACAATTATTTTTATGGATAATTTAAAGCTTGTTATGGGGAATTAAATTTACATATCATAGTTATTTTATTTGTTTTTTTCTAATAATTTTACCAATATTGTAGATGATTTATTATTGTTTAATTTTCATTAAACCTTTATTGCTTTGATAAATTCATTTTAATTATTGTAAAATTATCCTCCGCTTTATGTTTGTTTTTATTTAATTTATAAATAGTTCCTTTTCCTTTTCCTTCTTTAATAAAAATATTTTTTTCTAATAACTTTTCAATGAGGTATTTTACTTCGTTTCGTCCACGTTTTTTTTCAAATAAGTTCACAAAATCAGACATTTTAACTATTTTTTTATTTTTCAATAAATTAGCAATACTTCTAATATCCAGTACTGCAAAACCTTCTATTTCTGATACTTTTTTTGAATGTTCTTCATATTTTTCTGATAAAGTAAAAGTATTTGTTTTTCCAATTCGTTTAATTAGATCATATTTAAGCAACTTGTTAGTTCTGTTTTTGGTAAGATGCGTTAAGCTTTTTCCTTTATTTATTTCATACAAAGTAAGAATATCAAAAACATCTAATTTCTCTTCTTTTTTTCGTTTTTTCTGCTCTTCTTCTACAAAAAGTGTAAAACCTTCATCTTTTATTTCACCTTGTATTGTAAGCCAAACTTGAGTTTGATGTGATAACGAATAATCTGGTTTTTCTTTTCCTTTTTCAAGTACAAGTAAAAATATTCTATCAACGCCTTGACCAGCCTCTTCAATAAAGCCAATTTTTTTCAGAACTCCTGTAAGGCTGTAACTACGTGGTGTACTGCTAATTGTGAGAATGTTCTCTATTGTAACACCTTTTGGAAATCCTCCAGGATTAATAAATTCTATTTTTTGTGGGTATTGTTTTATTCTTACATCTGCCAAACTCTGATAATCTCTATGTATTAATGCATTTAGCAGGGCTTCTCGAATAACATCATCTTCAAAATCTTTAATCTCGCTTCTTGTAAGGTCAAATAAAAATTTATGAGCTCCTGTTCTTTGTTTGATTTTTTCTACTGTTTTGTCAACCAAAAAAATTATAGCATCTTGTATTTCATCTCTATTATCATCGTGTATTTGATTTTCAAATTTTCGATATTCAATTGTTACACGAGCTTGAGGCAAGTATTCTTTTATTATTTCAGGTTTTCCTAATAAAACTAATGAAGTATAATTTAATTTATTATTTTTAAGCAGATTTAAGTCTTGAAGTAATTCTTCATTTGTGAAATTTTGTATTTCTACTACTTTTTTACTATCAGTTGTTGTACTTATATATTTTTCTCTTAATAGACTTAATGCATTCTTATTTAAACCATTAATTGTTAAATCATAACAAGTTTTTGCAAGAAAGTCTGGAAAAGGATAAAAATTATGTTTTCTTGTTTTGACTTCTTCTTTTATTGATGCAAATAATTTTTTTGTGCTATCATTTTGTATTAATTCTATTAATTTACTTTCAAATTCTTTGGAATTGTTAACAATTATTTTATTGTTTTCCTCTTGTTGTAACAGTTCTATTGTGGCAGGATATTTTTTCACAACACTTTGTTGGCTTATACAAAATAAATTAACAGAATAATTATTTAGTTCGGAAATAGTTAAGCTTAAAAAGTATTTTATCTCCTCAGAGTCATCAATATTAAGTCTTGAGACACTTCCTTCTATCAAGCCTTTTTGTGCTTTTGCTAGTAAACCGACATATTTTGATAAAATTTGATAAGGCGAAATCTCTTTTATATTTTCGTTTGTCAAATTATTGTTAAATTCCCATGGATTTATTTCTTTCATTTTATTTTATCAAGGTTTAAAGTGAAAATTATTGGTAAGTGGTCTGAATATTTTTCATTAATAAATAGATTATTTTTGTATAATTTATTTTTCGTAAGTTTTATTCCTTCAAACTCGCAAATTATTTGTAAGGTATTCATTTTTAATGTATCCATCATTGCGGGACGTAAAAGAACTCCATCTAAAAGATTCCAGAAAAATTGTTCAGAATTTGGTTCTTTAAGATAATATGTTCCTGATGGTTTTCTTTTTTCTTCAATAAAATTATAATCACCAAGTAAATTCCACATTGGATTATAAAACAAATTATCTGAATTATTTAATTTTTTCAAAAGTTTAACAATATTTTTATTTTGTTTTGCTTTTATATTTATATTCATAAACTTATCGAAGGGATTATAATTAAAATCGCCAACAACTATTGTTTTTGTATGTTTTCTATCTTCTTCATATTTTGATATTAAATTAGGAATTTCATAGTTTTTATATTCTTGGCTCTTTTTCATTTTTGACTGGTTTCCTCTATTTGCTTTACTATAAAAATGACTTCCACAAAACGTAAATATATGATTTATAATATTAAATTCAACAAAAAACAATTTATTATTTAGCTCTATTTTAACATTTCCAAAACCTATCGAAATTTCTTTATTATAAAAAAGTCTTACCCATTTTATTCCATTATTTATATTTGGAATTTCTGCATATTTATCATCTATTTTATATTTTAAATCAATACCTGAAGCTTCCTGCAAAACAAAAATATCAATTTTGTAATAATCAAGCATTTTATTTAAAAGAGAATAAAAATTATCTGTTTTATTTCTTTTTATATTCCATGTTATGATATTGATACTATTCATTAAGCTCTTAAAATCAATTCGTTATGTTTTCTATCATTATGTCGCTTCACTGGAACTTGAAAAAAAGTGTAAACTACTTTATAAGTAGCCTTACAAAAGTTTTTCGACATTAACCTATTTATTACTTACTGATTAAATTGTCTTTGTACTAATGCGTAAGCAACTATAAATAGCTCAAAAACCTTAAAAGTCCCAGTTTATAATAATTATTTCTTAAATTGCAAACCTAAATTTAAAAACCATAGCAAAAATAGAAAAATATTACAATAATCAAAAATTTTCACTTCATTGCATTAAAAAAATAAAAAATGAGCATAACTAAAAGATTACCCACATTATTGGAAGCACTAATTCCAATAATTTTTCTAATAATATTATTAACTTTTAATGTAATGTTTTGGGATGATACACTCGAAGGTTCAAACCAGATTGCACTATTACTGGCAGCAGCAGTAGCTTCAATTATTTCAATTCGTTTGGGAATAAAATGGGAAGCTGTTAAAGAAAATATTGTAAAAACTATAGGTTCGGCAATGTCTGCAATTTTGATTCTTTTACTTATAGGTTCTTTGTCAGGCACATGGCTTTTGAGCGGTGTAGTTCCAGCTATGATATATTATGGATTAGATATACTCCACCCTAGTATATTTTTGTTTGCGGCAGTAGTTATAAGCGCTTTAGTTTCGTTAGCTACAGGAAGTTCGTGGTCAACTATTGCAACAATAGGAGTTGCACTTCTTGGTATTGGCGAAGCTATGGGAATAGGCAAAGAAATTGTTGCTGGTGCAATTATTTCGGGTGCATATTTTGGCGATAAAATGTCTCCACTATCCGACACAACTAATCTTGCTCCTGCTATGGCTGGCACCGACCTTTTTACACATATCAGATATATGTTATATACAACTGTTCCAAGTATGACAATAACTTTAATTATTTTTCTAATAATGGGATTTACCTTTAATTTTGAATCTAATGTTCAAGATGTTTCAAATGTTCAAACTGCTATAAATAGTACATTTAATATAAATCCACTTTTGTTTTTAGTTCCTGTAATTTTAATAATTATAATCATAAAAAAAACACCTCCAATTCCTGCCTTGCTTATCGGAGCATTAATAGGCGGTATATTTGCAGTAATTTTTCAGCCTCATATAATTGAACAGATATCCAAAATAACTAATAATTACAGTAAAGCTTCCTATGTAGCCGTTTTACAATCAATGTACGGAAAAATAAATATAATTACTAATAACAAAGAAGTTAACGATTTATTTTCGACAAGTGGAATGGCAGGTATGTTACCAACAATATGGTTAATTTTATCGGCTATGGTTTTTGGTGGTGTTATGGAATCAAGTGGAATGTTGGTTCGTATAACACAATCGGTTATGAAAAGAGTACGCTCAACAGGTTCTCTTATTGCCTCAACTGCTGCATCATGTATATTTTTTAATATTACAGCATCAGACCAATATATTTCGATAGTTGTACCCGGACGAATGTACAAAGATGCATTTGAAGACAATGGACTAAAACCCGAAGTTCTAAGCCGAACTCTTGAAGATGCAGGTACAGTTACTTCTGTTCTTATACCATGGAACACAGGAGGAGCAACTCAGGCAAAAGTATTAGGAGTTGATACAATTTCGTATTTGCCATATGCTTTTTTTAATCTTATTAGTCCTGTTATGACGGTTCTTTTTGCATATTTAAATATTAAAATACGTAGACTTGTTGATAAAAAAAATGATAGTTAGCCAAGTTTGGCAGTTGTTCTCGACAAAGTCCGATAGGACGACCTTAGAAAAAGCATGAAACCGTAACTTAACGTAACAAAGATACCACCATATATCCACACACAAATAAATAATGCTTTAATAGGTATTTGAGAGATTTTTTTGCTTTGCTAAAACACCACTTTATAAATCGCTATGACACAATAAATTATACGAAATAAATGTCTAAAAACTTTTATACGATTATTTATAACTATATTACAAATAAAAAACAGAAACAAACTTTTAGTTTTTATCTTCTTTTTTTTTATTCATATCATTAATCATTTTAAAAGAAAGAAATCCTAATAGAAAAACTACCAAAGCAATTGCTAACCAAATGATTGTAGTATCTATCAATTCTTTTTTTTCTTCTTTAGGAATTTCTATTTTTATTAGTTCTTTAGTATTAACATTTTTTAAACCTTTCGGTATACTATCAATAAAATGTTCTAAGTCGTATTTTGCCTTACTAATTTTGGAATTACCAAACTTAATTTTATATTTTTTTTCATTATCAAGTTTTGCAACTAAACTTGTATTTAAATGGTAAACTTTAACATCTTTAAGCAAAAGTGGTTGATTATCATTATTTTCAATAATAAAATAAAATTTGTCCATTTTTTGATTTTCTAATAAAATGGTATTATCAGTATAAGATGTTATTGTAAAGTTTTTTAAATCAGTATAAAAATACTCCATTTTCTTTTTCTTATATTTTGCACTATCCTTAACACTTATAGTTGCATTTCGATGAAAAAACTCATTGTCTCCAATTTTAAAAGTAATTTTATCAACATATTTTGGTTCATCAAATTTTATTTTGACAATTGTTTTCTTAGGCTCTAATGAGTCATTTTGCAAGAAATCGACTGAACTTATTTCAGAGTATTTTCCATTTTCGATTGATGTATCTAAATATCCAACTTTCAGTATATTAATTGGTTTATTTACATAATCGTCTAACAATATTTCGTAGTATTCATAATTACTTTTAGGAAAATTCAAAATTTTTATTACGGAATTATCATTTTCACTATACGATGATTGAAATCTGTATTTATCTTTAATAATATACCAATTTTCTTTATCATCACTACCACTAAATTTGAGTCGTTTTTTTACTTCTGTATTTTTTATTATCAATAAAATATTGTTAATATCATTTTTCTTGGGATTGTGAATAATTATTCTTGTATATCCCCATGCTATTTTATGTTTTTTTTCAATTATCTTATATTCCTTAAAAAGAGTAATTTGTTTTATTGGTTTCTCTTTTTTCAAAATATAGGCAACTTCTTTATTTTCTTCATCATAAATTCGAATATCACTAAAATCTGAATTTAATTTTGATAAAATATTATTATTTAGCTTGATTAAATAAAAACCTTTACTTTCAACTTTATCTAGTTTTGTTTCCCATGAAAATCCTTGCGAAAATATGTTCAAATTATATAATAAAACTAAAACTATTAATATTGTTTTTCTATATGTTTGATATTTCATTTGTTTTTTAATTTATGTTTACTAATGTTTATTTATGGTCTTCGTCCTTATTCTTTTACCTCGTTTTCATCATCAGTATCTAAAACCAAATTTTTTAATTTTTGATACATAAAAGAAACAATTAAAAGTATAATACCCAAAATAACAAATGAAGCAACTCTACCAATCTCGCTCATTTCCCAAACATCGTATGCAAATAGTTTAATAAGAGTTATAAGAAATAAACTTAATGAAACAAATCTAAATTCTTTAATTTCAAGTTTCATACCGGCTATCATAAAAGCAAAAGAACTGATACTCCACAAAATCGGGAAGCCAATTTTATGACTTTTACTCACAACAGAGCCAATACCTTCTTCATTATTAGCATACATTAATACTGTTGAGTTATCCAAATCGGCACTCAATATGAATATTAAAACAAATACTACAAACCAAAGAATAAGTTTACTAAAAATTGATTTTTTACCTAATAATGCTTCTGTATTTTTCCAAGCTATATATAAAGAAACTATTATAAATGCCGAACTTAGAAAATGAAATAAACTATTTGGACTTGTTGTAGTTCCATCAATATATGAATCTCTGGCATTAATAAACTCATAATTATAGTAGCTAATAAATATTAAACTTGAAAACAAAGCCAAACCTGTCATTATTTGATAAACAGGCTTTACAGTTCTGCGTGTAGACCAAAGTAAAGTTCCCAGTATAAAAGCAAAATTGAAAGCACCTATTATTGGTGTTCGTGATGCTGCAAAAGGAATATATTGTTTTAATTGATAGTTAAGTTCCAAGAAGAATGATATATATAGTGCAATTATTATAAATACAGTTATAAATGTATTATATGCACCTTTGCTCATTTTGCTGAACATTTTGTTTTTTGAAGATTTTTTTAACAAAATGATACTTATTACTAAAGATGCTACTGCAACCATACTTGTAACAAAACCTTTGTTAAGTATAATAGGCAATACGGGTGCATCAAATGCTGGTTCTATATATACATTAAACCAATCTATAACCAGGCTGATAATCATTAAGAAAATAACAATTATTGAAGCAACTTTAGCCAAAAATAATTCTGATTTTATTGCCAACCACAACAAAACTACTGCCTCGGCTGCCCAAAATAGTGTTATATAATTTCCATTTAGTTGAACAGGAGCCGATAGGCTTATAAATGTTAAAACCATACCTATCAACAAATATACTAAGTTATTGTCTATTCGTTTTTTAACATATAGAGGATATGCAAATAAGAAGTTTAGAATTGCCAAAACTGCTGTAAATAAGCCTTTATAGCCTGGTGTCCAATAATGTAATATTACCATACCAGCAGCATAATAGAAAAATGTTAAACTTATCAGCGAAATAAACTCCCATGCAGTAAATTTTGTACTTTCTTTTAAATTGTTTATTATATTCATTAGAAAGAAAATAATATAAAATATACTTGCAAAAATCAATGCATCAAGATAAGGAGGCTCACCCGATGAACCAAATTCGTATATCAACCATGATGAGTATAAAATTACTGTAAATATATATGAAACAAAATTTACTATATTCCATTTTTTGAAATATGCCAAAACAAGCATGCCAAGATCAAGTATAATTATATATGTAAACATTGCCTTATAGTTTCCTTCTCCTGAATTTAGCATTAATGGTGTTGCAAATCCACCTAAAATGGCAAAAACTGCCAGTTCTTTTTTATCGTAGCCTAATGATAATAGAACAGCAAATATTGTTATTACAACCATTATTGAAAACATTACAGGTAGTGCATATTCTTTTGGCACTAATTCATATATTTGGTGGCTTATATACATCGTAACATAGAGTACAGCTAAACCACCACCAACTAATACTGAGCTAAATGCAGTATATTGTTTTCGCAATTTATGAGCAATACCTATTAATATTCCTCCACTTACTACACCTATTAATACTCTACCAGCTTTTCCTATCCAATTTTGGTCAATTGCATATTTTACTGAAAATCCAATGCCTATAACTAGTATAATAATACCAATTTTATTAATTAAATTTTCGCCAATAAATTTTTCAATATTAGTTTTTTTCTTAGGTTTTGTTTTTTTTCTTGGTTTAGTGCTTACTTTGGAATTAACGGTTGCAGTTTTCTTATTAAGCTTGTTTAAAGGAACTTGTTTTTCAATATTTTCTTCAACTTTCTGTTTTTTAGTTTCTTCATCTTTTTTATCTATTTCAATAGGGTTTACTTCTACTGTTTCTACAGGTTTTTTATCTTCTGTAACTTCTTGTTTTACCTCAATAGGTTTTTCTTCAATTTTTTCATCTTTTGCTATTGGTTTCTTAATCTTATCGGGTTTTGTTATGTCTTTAACAATATTTTTTTTACTAAAATCAATATTTTCAATAGATTTATTGAGTCTTAATAATTCTTTTCTAACTTCAATTAATTGTTTTGATAGAATATCCATTCTTGAAGATATAAATCCTCTTAATGTTAATAAAAGAATAACTACAACAATTAATATGATAATAACAATAGTTGTTTCCATAAAATTACAATTTTTAGAAATTTAGTAAAAAATCAAAAATAATGTACTGGTTTGTTACACATTGCCTGTTTAAAACTGTCGGTGTGGCTTGAAGCCACACCGACAGTTTTAAATAAACAACATGTAATACCAATACAGTTTACACTATGAAAGCAAAAATATCTACACTAAGTTAGTGTACAGGCTGGTCTTATAAAAATATTAGCAAAAGTAGCTTATGTAAGTTTTTTTGCCCTGAATGGGCATAAGCATTAACATGGGGCAACGCCCTATGAGTAAATGCATTCGTAGGCAAAAGCAACACAATAAAAAAAAAAATAAAATTAGAACTAATAATATTTTGTAAATTATTAGTTTTTATAAGACCATGTATAGGCAAAAGTTTTAGAACTAATTAAAGATGATTAATATAGCTGAACTGATATTTATACAATTGTTTGACTTTTTTCAAACTTTTTACAATGCTTACATCTAAATTATTTTACTATCTTGAAAGCTCAGTTGATTAAAAGTAAAAAATTATAAGATCAGTAACATTAAAACAGGATGTAGATATTAAATAAATTAAGAGCCAACAACTTGAGTAATATATTCAGTATGATATGTCTTCGACTCTTTTCATTATTATCTCAATATCAGTTAAATCTTGTAAAACTTCTCCGTATTCTAAAATATCATCATCTTCATATATCCAATTCATTTCAATAGGGAGATTTCTATCATACAAAGTCTGTAATTTTTTTACTAATGAAATAATCCATTTAGATGTGCTGGTATTAAAATACTCAAAGCTAAAATTAACAACTGTGTTGCTTTTTGTTTGCTTTGAATAATCTGAAATCCACTTCTCCAAAGGTTCGTAAAACCCTATAGGATTGTTCATTAGAGAACGTCCAATTATTTCAATTAGCCCTTCATTAAACTTTAATTTTATACTTGGGCTTTTATCTGTAGGTTCAATATATATATCTTGCATGTTGCGATTTACTAAATTTATTGTATATTCTAATTTTCAAAAATATATATTTATTTATTAAAAATACAATTAATGTAATACAAAATAAATATTAATACTGTGTATTATAATTTATTTTACTATAATTATTGAATAATCAATTATATACATATTTTTAGCTTTTTTTAATAATTATTAATTATAGATATAAAATACCATATTGTATATGTTTAAACTGTCGGCGTGATTTAAAACCACTCCGACAGTAATTTTTTGTTGGGTAAGCAGCCCTATTTAATCTCCTGCATAAAATAATTTATCAATAGCATTATTACCATACATTTGATTTTCTAATTTTACCCAACCTGTTAATCCAAATTCAGTTTTGATTAAGAATAAAGACGATTTATTTTTATTTAATAAAACTTCGACTTTATAATTTTTTGGAAGACTAGCAATTTTACTATTAAGTTGTTCACTGTTATAAAGTGTTATAGGTTTTAATGTTTTAGTTTTTAAACCTACATAGTAAAACGCTTGTTCAATTTCTTTAAGTTTATTATCTACAACTTTAAATTTTTTTCGGGTATTAAACACGTTGTTAGTATGTCCCGAAGAGTATATTGAACCATTGCCAGGAATAGCTATCTTTAATGCAGAAATAGCAAATGATGCTTGATTGAAATTACCATCTTTGTAAAAAATAAAAGTAGGATCATCTGAAGGACCAGAACTAAATACAACGAAATAATCATCTCCAGAAGGACTTATTTTAGTTTTTATGGCGACTATCTCTTCCATTTCCATTTCACCTGATGTGTACAAAGGATCGCTTTTATCTAATTCACCACGACTTTTATTGTAAACCGTTGTAATATCCGACTTGTATTTAATTTGAATTGCGCTTCCTATATTTAGTTTTTTTAAATAACTAAATGCCTCACTACTACTGGCTGTTACTACTTCTTTTTTAACAACTGTTTCATGTTCATTGTTTTCTGTACTTGCTACTAGTTCATCTTTTGCATGAGTTTTGTTTTCGGTACTTTTTTCATTTTTAGTATCATTGCCACACGAAAATGCAAATAATACTATCATACTTGCTAATAAAATTTTAAATCTGTTCATTTTTAATCTATTTTTAGTTTATTAATAATATTTGGCTCTTTGAGCCTTCTAATGCTGTATATACCTAAATATCAACAGTTTATAAAAACATGTAAACCATATTAAATAGGTAGAAGACCTTGTACAATTCTACTTTAACAACTTTCTAACTTTGTCAAAGTCTTTATGTTTTATTCCGGCAGCTTCAAGGTCTTTTATATCTTGTAGAAAAACTTCTTTACAAGTTCGCTTATCATTTGGGAAATGTTTATCTTTCCATTCCAAATAAATAGGTTTTGCTTTTTTAAATTCATTATTTAAAACATAACCAAGAACAAGGTTTGTATAAACTCCTGTTTGTTTAGGTGCAAGTTCTAATGATTTTTTTGCTGCTGTTATTGCTTCTTGTGGTTTGTTTGTAAAAAGAGCATAAAAACTTAAACTAAAAAAATGACTATAATAATTGGAGTTTTTTTTTATTGCTTTTCTAAAAGCTAAAACTGCATTTTTATACTTTTTTACATAAAAAAACTGTTGTCCAATTCCAGCCCATGAATTATCATCAAGATTTTTTAGATTAAAAATTTCTTTTGGTAAACTACTTAATTTATCATTTCCATATAAATCCAATTCAGTAAGTTTTTTCAGACTTCCTATTTCTATGGGTAAACTTCTTAATTTATTACCTCCTAAATGCAGTTTAGTAAGATTTTTTAGATTTAATATTTCTTTTGGCAAACTGCTAAATTGATTTTTTCTTAAATTTAATTCAGTAAGATTTTTTAAATTCCCAATTTCTTTTGGAATTGTACTTAACTTGTTTTCATTTAACTCGAGTATTTTCAAGTTTGCTAATTCTCCTATTTCAGAAGGTATTTCAGTTATGTTAGTTACTGAAATTTTTAATTTGATTAAATTAGATAGATTTTTTATTTTAGGATTAATTGTTTTTATACTTGAAATTCTATCCAATCCATGAAAATAAACGCCTATTATATTTAGTTTTTTTAATTTTTTTAAATCATATATACATTCAGGAATTTTAGTATTTTTAATTTCAAGACTATTCAAATTTTTCAAATTACAAATTCTATCTGATACAATATAAAAATTATTAACCACATAAAGTTGAGTTAGTTCACGTTCATCATTAACATGAGCAAAATCATACAGATTAATAGTAAAAGATTTTAAATTTTTCAAATCATAAATAAATTCAGGTATATAACTATCATTTCCATGCCACATAATTGAAATATATTCTAATTCTATTAAATTACCAATATCATTGTTTATATCAATTTTATTAAATACATTAATTATGAATTTCTCCAATAATAGGAATTTCAAGATATTTTAAATGTTTTTGTTGTAAAATATTTTTAGGAAACTCTTTTATCATCTCACCTAAAAGCTCAATTCCAGTTACTAATTTCCAAAAAACACTATCAATATCTGATAAATCGTTTACAGAAACATATACACTAATTATTCTTGTAGTTTTAACTTTTTCGAAACAATCTTTCCAATCAATATTTTTATTACCCAGTAGGTTTATATGTTTTAAGTTTGGGCATTCAGCTATTTCTTTTGGTAGGCGTAGAAGTGCATTATTGCTTAGGTCGAGGCTGTCTATTTTTTTAAGTATTTTTGCCCTCTCATTTTCATGCATATTTGCATATCCTTTCCATTCTTTAAAATGTTTTTTTACTGCTTTGTCAAATATTGCTGTTTCCACTTCTGTTTGTGCATTTACTACATTGCTTAGTAATATTACAAACATAATTGTTATTAAATTTTTCATGATTTTTATATGTTGTTGATAATTTGATTTTTAATTCGTAAGCACCCATACAAAAGTTTTTACCTATTTAGTATAGAGTTTACTTTTTGAAATACCGTTTATTATATATCTTGCATAAGCAACATTAAATAGGTCGAAGACCTTAGCTAAGAAGTTAAAAACTAAAAGTTAAAAGTTTGTTAGCATTTTTTATTTTGCCAAATTTACAAATTATTTCAGGCAAAGTACGCAAAAATTCTAAATATTTAGCTTGCTTTGCGTCTTTTGCGTATTTAGTTTTGCGAGTTACCAGTTTTAAGTTAAGTACTGTTACATCGAAGCTGGTCTTATAAAAATACGAGCAAAAATAGGGCAAGTTTCAATTTCCACCTAACAGTTTATAACTTTAAAAAACTGAAGTTTCGAACTTCATAAACAAATTATTAGCAAGTGATTAAATGCCTTTAGGCATGTTCTATTGGTAACCACCGATGGTAATCGGTGGACATAAATGCAAATATTCCCCAAGAATGCCGTAGGTATGACCTCTTAAACAGCATAGAATTAAATAAATAGCCCATGCCTACGGCATTTGAGAGAATATTATTTATAATTTTTTCTGTTTATTAAACTGTTATCTAAAAAACATTAAAAATGAAACTTGCCAAAAATAGCTTATTTAAGTTTTTTTGTTGTGGCTTGATAGTGTTTGCATACTTTCAAAAATTGGCTACTGTAACAAGACGTAAGTTTCTTTAGTATTATTTAGACAGGATTAACAGG
>JAOZVK010000368.1 GCA_029938185.1 Bacteroidales bacterium
ACTAATAAAAAACTTAAATAAGCTATTTTTGCTCGTATTTTTATAAGACCAGCTTCAGTCTGTAAATAATTCACTATAATTTCAATTTTTTATTAAAATATGTAATCAATAATATGGAAACAATAGCATTTCAAATAACAAAAAAAGAAAAAATACCATTTTTAATGGACTTGCTTTCGCATTTTGATTTTATAGAAAATATTAAAATCAATGGAGAAACAGAAACAATCTAAGAGAAACAAGAAGAAACCGAAGAAGAGTTGTCTAAAGAAATGAAAGAACTACTT
This sequence comes from Bacteroidales bacterium, assembly GCA_029938185.1. Classification (GTDB taxonomy): domain Bacteria; phylum Bacteroidota; class Bacteroidia; order Bacteroidales; family JAOZVK01; genus JAOZVK01. Next base: position 288 of record JAOZVK010000368.1, read on the forward strand.
AAAAAGCGTATTGAAAACTATAAAAAAGCCCCTGAAAAAGTACAACTAAGGTCTTCGACCTATTTATAGTTGCTTACGTATTAGTACAAAAACAATTTAATCAGCAAGTTATGAATAAGTAAATGTCGAAAAACTTTTGTAACAGTACTTACATTTCAGTTAAGCTTAGTGCGAGTAAGTAGTCTAACAAATGTTAAAAGAATGCGAAAGCCACATTTAATAGGTCGAAGACCTTAAAGCTTCGAAGAGCCAATTACATTCACCTCAATTTCAATTTTAATATCAAATTTTTCTAAAACAGATTTTTTAATTTTTTCTGATAAAGCAATTATTTCACTTCCTGTTGCATTATAATGATTTATTAAAACCAATGGTTGAGAACTATGAACGCTTGCATTTTTATATTTTTTGCCTTTCCAAGCACATTGTTCAATTAACCAAGCAGCAGCAATTTTATATTTTGTATTCGAAACTTTATAGCTTACAATATCAGGAAAAGTCAGTTTTAATTTCTTCAACTTTGAATCACTTATTATAGGATTTTTAAAAAAGCTGCCTGCATTAGGACTTGTTTCAACATTAGGCAGTTTATTTTTTCTTATGTTTATTATAGTTTTTTGTATATTAACAAGATTAATTTCTGAGTATTTTTTAAGTTCATTTTCAATTTGTCCATATCCAACCTTATATCTATGAATTTTATCTAACCTAAATATTATATAAGTTATCAGGTATTTGTTTTTAAATTGGTTTTTAAAAATAGAATTTCGGTAACCAAACTTACATCTAAAATTAGAAAAAATCTCTTTCTTACCAGTGCTAATATTTATAGCTTCAACACTTTCAATAACATCTTTCACCTCAACACCATAAGCACCAATATTTTGAACTGGACAAGCTCCCACCTTTCCAGGTATACCTGAAAGATTTTCAACACCTGCCCAGTTATTGTTTATACAATATTCAACAAAATTATCCCATATTTCACCTGCGGCAACTCTAAGGTAAACATGTTTGTTGTTTTCATTAATTGTCTCTATTCCTAATATTTGAGGATATAATATTACACCTTCAAAATCTGATACAAATAGAATATTACTTCCACCACCTAAAACAAACTTTTTTTCTTTTTTATATTTACTATCATTTAAAAATGCTAAAATTTCATTTTCTTTAGTAAATTCAAAAAAGAAGCTTGTTTTTATATCAATTCCAAATGTATTATATTCTTTTAGTGAATGATTTCTGTATATATTAATCATATACTAATTAATAATTAATAATTGGCTATCGCCTGAGAATAATAATTTTATATAATTTGAAAAGTAAATTATTTAACCTAAGTTAGTATAAGTAATTAACAATGAATAATGGACAATGAACAATTTTGCTTACACTTAATAAACAGTATAATACAAAAAACAAAAGTGTCGTTTTTGTATATCGACCTACTTATCTATTAATTAGCCTATCCGTAAAGTCTTGTTTTTTTGCAAAAAAAGTCTCGGTATGGCTTTGTGAATTAACTGTATAGAAGTTGTTTAACTTTTATACAGTTAATAAAATTAACCACACCGAGACTTATCAGTTAACCTAAGCTCAGTTGCATTCGTTGTATCATGCGTAAGCAACATTAAAAAGGTCGAAGATCTTACTTTATGAATCTTGCTGTTGTACTTTCATTTATCCAACAAGCTACTCTTATTGTCTTTCCGGGTGTAACTCCTTGCATAAATCCTTCTTCTTTTTTAGGAAAACGTGCTTTATAACCACCAATAAGTTGGTTTACAGCTTCTTTTACAGAAGGGTCAACTGTTCTGGCTTTTATTAATTTATCAACAGCCACCCAGTATACATATTTTTTCTTAAAAGAATTATCGCCACAAGATGTTGAAGCATATAATGTTGCTATTAATAAAAAAGGGGCACCATAATCACTTTTAAGTTTAGCAGCTTCTAATGCATATTTACGAGCCTCACCCTTTTTTTTCAGTTTATTATAGGTTAATGCTAATTCGTAATTATATAATGCTTTTACCAAATCATCTTTTTCAAGTTCAATAGCTTGTTTGTAATATTCAATAGCTTTGTTATACTCAACATCTTTGGTTTTGTCTTTGGCTTTATCTTTTTTTGCTCCTTTTCTATAAAAAGATCTTGCCAAACCACAAGCCGATTTAGCTGATGGATCTACTACGTTTAATTGAATAACTACATCAGAGTATAATTTTGAATCGGTACATTCTTTTTTATCCAATAAAGTTAAAATTTTATCTAATAATTTTTTATCTTCTTTATTATTTTCAAATTTAGGAGTAAATGCTTTTACAAGTTCCTCGCATGAAGCAGCTTTACTATTAGTAAATATTTTCTCAACACCACCAATTGCTTTTTGTATTTTAGTTTTTTTCTTTGGTTTAGTTGAGCTTTTTAATTGTTTTTCTAAAATATCCATTATTGTAGTAAAATTATCAACAACCTGAACCGCATCTAGTTCTTCATCATTAAACAAATATTCAGTAATTTGCATATATGTTTGCAAAACAGACTGCGATGATTTTAATCCTCGTAGTTTAACTGATTCTTCAATATATTTATAAGCGGTTTCTGCATCATCTTCTCTATATTTAAACAAGTCTTTGCCTTTTTCACCTAAAATATATGATTTGGGATACTTTCTATTATTACCAAAATATTTTATTCTCAAATCATAAACCAGCATAAGTGTATCAATCCATTTATTTTTGGCTTCACCTTTTGATTTATTTATTTTGTATTTAGCGATTTTTGTTCCTTTTGAATAAATTTTCTTATTAGAAATAGGATAGTATTTTAATAATACTTTCCAAGGTTTATATGCGTTTTCATAATTTTTTTGTTTAGTAAATTCGCTATATAACGAAAGATTTTTTTTACAATTCTGTTCATCTGCACCAAACTTAGTTTTAGTTCCTAAAAACATTTTAATATCCTCTATGTTTTTAACAACTAAGGATTTTATACCTGGTACATCTTTAGATTTTTTAAGCTCTTTTGCTCTAAATATTTTATAATTCTCATCGGTCAAAGCTCCAGCTTCATATGCTGTAATATCATCTAATGCATCTGATAATCTAACTAAAACAGCTCTATACGATTCAATCACATCTTTAGCAATATTATCAGCTTGCGATGATATTTTTAACTCTTTATACAGTTTTGGATATTTCTTTTTAAATAACTTCTCAGCATTTTGAGCATAGTTATTTAAAGAAATATTAATAAAAAAAATAGTTAATAAAATAGTTGTAAAATTAGTTCTCATTTCTATATAGTTTAATGGTTTTAAATTGTTTTTAAATATGTCATGCGTAAGCAATATTAAATAGCACTTAGTGCTTAATAAAATTTGCGTTTTACAAACCAAATTGAATGTAGACTTAAATTAAAATGGAAAATAAAATATTCTTCTTTTATCAAGTTGTTTTCAACAGTACCTTTTTGTTTATACTCAAATCCTAAGTTTACAATAGCACCTGATTTTTTTATAGGTAAACCAAAGCCACAGCTAACACCATATTCATTGATTTGCTCGCTGTCAAATTTAAGATAAGTATTTGTAAAGTAAGCTCCAAATCTATATCTTACGGTATTAAAATATTTATTCGAAATATGATTTGGTATATATTCAAGTCCAACAATGTAGGAATTTAAATTTTCAAATTTCCTGTCAGAATCAAGCATTTTTAAATCTGACCAATTAGTGTTAATATAATCAAATCCAGCAGTTAATTTATTATTATTTTTTAATACAAACCCAAGTCCCATACTTGATGGCAATGTAATACTGTTATTCTCGGAATATGTATCTACAATTGTATCAAGAAATAGGGTTGAGTTTACACTCATAATATTAGTTGCAAATTTTGATACCCTCGCTTTTAAATCTGTTTTATTATCATATGTAGCTCCAATTACAAAAGAATATTTTTTGTTTATTTTACCATGGTATTGTATACCCATATTTATATACATATCACGCAGTGTAACTCTATCTCTGGCAGTAATTACACTGTAGTTTAGTCCCTCATTCAGTGCAGTTTGCGATAGTCTATCTATTGAACCAAAGATATATGAAAAATTAGCACCTATTGATAGTTTATTAAATAATTTAACAGAATTTGCAAAATAAAACTGGTTTAATCCACCAGATCCCTCATAAGTGTTCCTTATTTCAACATCATCACCTATATTTTGGGTTTCTATTACCTTATATCCAACACTACTAAATGGTTTTAAACCAAATCCTGCACCCCACCATTTTGTTACAGGAAACCCTACTCCCATATATTTGATATTAGCATCACTACTTGAATGACTAAGGCTACTTGTACTAAATTTGTTTACACTATTTTGAATACTAAGTTCAAAAATAAACGAATTCGGTTTTATTGCAGATAAAGAAGCTGGATTTGATGGATTCACATATAATGATGATCGCATCGCAATAGATAATCCCCCCATAGCCTTATCTCTACCAAATGATTTGCTGCTAATTTCGCCAATTCCATATCTTGAATATGGAGAACTTGTACTATTTTGAGCAATCGTCTCACCTATTATGCTTATAATAAGTACGAATGCAATTAGAAAGTATTTATTAATTTTTAACATTATATTTTAATATTGTATTTAAACCTATTGATACTAAATTTTGTTCTGCAAATATGATGTTTTTTAGTTTGCTTTCAAAGAAAAAGGCATCTCCACCCGTTAAAATAACTCTAAAATCATTATTTTTTTTTTTCAATTCATCAATATAACCTTCAATTTCATAAATTATTCCTTTTTGTACTCCTGAAATTATTGCTGAATTTGTTGTATTTCCAAAAAATAAAAAATCTTCTTCTTTCGATAACATAGGAAGTTTTTTGGTAAATGTGTTCAAAGCTTTAAAACGGGTTGATAATCCTGGAGAAATATTGCCTCCTAAATATTGATTTTTATTATTAACAAAATCAAATGTTATTGCTGTTCCTGCATCAATGACTAAAACGTCTGTATTTCTATAAATATTGTTAGCACCAACAGCGGCAGCAATTCGGTCATAACCAAGACTTTTTTTAGTCTTATACATATTTTCTATAGGTAATTTCGTTTTATGACTCAAAAAAATAGCATTTTCCATCTCCTTTTCAACAAAAAGGCTAACACTATTTTTAATTCCAATAACTGACGAAATTATTACCGAACTTATTAGTTTATATTTTTTTTTTAAATCAATTATACATTTTTTATCTAAATCCTTAACAATAAAACTTTCAATTATTTGTTTTTCCTGAAATACAAATAATTTTGAAAATGAATTTCCAATATCAATAATTAGGTTCATGAAATTTTGATTTTATCTATACTGTAAATGGTACAATGGTACAATTATTTAATGATACAATGGTACAATACTTTGATTAATAATTGATAACAGTTTGTTAATGTTAAAACTATAACCGTTTAGAGTATAACAATAATTATTCTTTAGACAAGTTGTTATAAAAATTTTACACAATTATAAATATTTTTTAATAATTTACAAATTTGGAATAAATATTGAAGACATAAAACCAGTATATAATAAAAACAAATAACTAAGGAAATTTTGGCATTTTTCATTTATCGCTTGACACTTTTGGGATTTAAAACCTTATTTTTTTTGTTTTAACCTTAGTAGAAATAAAGTTTAATTG
>JAOZVK010000369.1 GCA_029938185.1 Bacteroidales bacterium
TTATCAAGCGTAAGCAAAATTGTTAATTATCCATTGTTCATTGTTAATTACTTAGAATATTGACTGACAGAGTTAGCGATATTTTGTTTGTGGAGATGTTATGTATGATGCAGCAGTTCGTTTTATGAAATTAGCAAAAAAACCTGCAAGTATAATAACCAAAATATAAAAAATTCGGCTACCCATGTTAAGTTGGACAGTATTATTTGTCAGATATTTCATGACAGGATAAAAATCAATCCTGTTAATCCTGTTAATCCTGTCAAAAAATAAAATAATGTCCAATACTAAACACGTGTAGCCTAAAATTCTATTTTTTCCAAAATGCAGGGCTAAATAAAATCAAAACTGTAAATAATTCTAATCTTCCCATTAGCATTAGAAATGATAAAAACCATTTACCTGCATCAGGAATTTGAAAAAAATTGTTAGCTGGTCCAACAGCTCCAATTCCTGGTCCAATGTTTCCAAGCGAAGCTATTGTTGCACCCATTGCTGATTCTATATCAAGACCTAAGAATGCCATAAATAATGTACCTGCTACAAATACAATTATATAAAATACAATAAATGCTAAAACATTAGTTATAATAGATTGATTTACAGCACGTTTGTTGAACCTAACAAGTATAATTGCATGAGGATGAATTAGTCTTTTAAATTCTAAATAACTATTTTTTAATAAAAGTAATATTCGCATTACTTTTATACCACCTCCAGTTGAACCAGCAGAACCTCCTATAAACATCATTATAAAGTATAAAACTAACAGGAATGCTCCCCATGTTGTATAATCGGCAGTTGCAAATCCTGTTGTAGTTATAATAGAAACAACCTGAAAAATAGAATCTCTAAAAGCCTTTTCGTATGAAGTATAGTCTTTATTTAACGATAATGCAATTGATGATATTAATGTGAAGCTAGCTAATATTATTATGTAATATCTAAATTCTTCGTTTTGCCATATTTTTTTATAATTAAGTTTAAGTGCAAAATATGCTAATGTAAAATTTACTCCAGCTAAAAACATGAAAAAAGTTATAACATATTGTATGTACGGAGAAGTGTAAAAAGCTACACTTGCCTGTTTTGTTGAGTATCCTCCAGTAGCCATAGTTGTAAAAGCGTGATTGATAGAGTCAAATAAATCCATACCGCCAAACCATAGCAAAATTGTCTCAGCAATTGTAAAAAGAGTGTAAATTGCCCATAATCGTTTTGCAGTTTCTTTTACTCTTGGGTGTATTTTGTCGGGAGTTGGTCCTGGAACCTCGGCAACAAAAAGCTGCATTCCTCCAATACCTAACATAGGCAGAATAGCTAATGACATAAGTATCATACCCATTCCACCTAACCATTGAGTTATACTTCTCCAAAATAATAATCCATGTGGTAGCTCTTCAATATTATTTAATATAGAAGCTCCTGTTGTAGTAAAACCCGATATTGTTTCAAAAAAGGCATCAGTATAACTGGGAATTGAACCATGTATTATAAATGGAATTGAACCAAATAATGAAAAAATTATCCAAACAAGGCTGACAATTATATAGCTTTCTCTTTTTCCAATTTTTGATTTTTCATTACGTGTAAACAACCATGTAACAAGTCCTGATGCTACTGTTATTAAAGATGTAATGGAAAGTGCAAAAAAATCGGACTCCCCATATATTAAAGAAACAATTGCTGATAAAAAAATAAAAAAACCTTCGAGAAATAGTAATAATCCTAATACTTTAAATATAATCTTAAAATTTATCATAATTTTGATTATTCGATTTTTTTTTAATTAAACATACTTGCTACTTTATCAATTACTTTAGGTAAAGCAAATATTATTACCTTGTCGTTTGCTATGATTTGAGTATCTCCTTTTGCAATAAAACTTTTTTTACCTCTTATTACACTTCCAATAATTGAACCTTTTGGATATTTAGTATTTTTTACTATCTGTTTTGTAACCTTAGAGTTTTTGTGAGCAACTAATTCTAAGACCTCAGCATCAGTAGCTGTAAGGCATTGAACTGTTTTTACTTCAGCATTCATAGTGAAACCAAAAATATGACTAGCTGCAATCATTTTTTTATTAATAATTGTGTCAATTTTCATGCTTTCTGCTAAATCAATGTATTGTATGTTTTCAATTTCTGCTATTGTTTTTTTTACTCCTAATTTTTTAGCCAATATACATGAAAGAATATTGGTTTCGGAATTTCCAGTTACAGCTATAAAAGCATCCATTTTTTCGATACCTTCTTCTTTTAAAATTTCGATATTACGTCCATCTGCATTTACAACAAGTGTATTATTTAGATTTTCGGCTAATTGAAAACACTTTTTTTTATCAATTTCCAAAAGTTTTATATTAAAATGTTTTTCAAGCGAATAGGCTGTTTTATTTCCAATACGGCTTCCTCCCATAATCATTATATTTTTAATATTATGTTGTTTAATGCCAGAGTATTTCATAAGATTCAAAATACCCATTTGACTAGTGATAATATATACTAAATCTCTAGGACAAAATCTATCGTTACCTCTTGGTATTATTGTTTTACCTTCTCTATGAATTGCTACAGCTCTATATTCATATGATTGGTTATCAGCAGAAACTTCAATTAAAGTTTTATTTATAATAGCAGTATTTTCTTGTAGTCTTAAAACAAAAAGTGAGAGTTGTCCGCCCGAAAATTCAAAGGTTTTTGCTGTTCCAGTTTGTTTTAACAAGTTAATAATTTCTTTACTAGCTAATATTTCAGGATATATTAGTGAATCTACTCCCAAATTATGAAAATGGTCTCGATTTGAAGTATTAAGATATTCTCGATTATCTATTCTTGCAATTGTCTTTTTTGTTCCTAATTTTTTTGCAAGTATTGCAGCTAAAATATTTGTCTCCTCTGTTTCAGTAATAGCAATAAACAGGTCACTTCTTTTAACACCTGCTTCTTTAAGTGTACGAATTGAGGTTGCCGAACCTTTAACTGTTAATAAATCGAAATGAATATTTATATACTCAAGTTTTTCGGGATTAGTATCAATTACGATAATGTCGTGATTTCCACTGTATAACATTCTGGCTAAGTATGTTCCTACATCTCCGCCACCTGCTATGATTATTTTCATAAGTATAAAATTTGGTTTTAAATTTGTTTTTTGTCCTTTTTAATTTTGTTTACACTTAAATAATTACAATATAAGGTCTTCGACCTATTTAATGTGGCTTACGTGTTTTATAAATCGCTAACATACAGTCAGTTATATTGCAGTAAATGCTATATAAATTTTGTAAGACCACTTGATATTTAAATAGTTAAGTTAGAAACATTAGTTTGTACGAAAAATAAATTCTAAAAATAATAATTTTTTGTAAAAAACTATATGATATTAATAAAATTACTTTTTTAAATTTGTCCAAATTTATAAAAATCAAATTAAATATAGTGTATTTTATCATTATTTTTATAATAGAGCACCGTCTCGGCGTGGCTTAAAGACACACCGACAGTTTTAAACAGACAATATGTAACAAACGGCTACCCGTCAGAAGTTGGACAGTCTTGTTTATCAGGCATTTCGTAACAGGATAAAAATCAATCCTGTTAATCCTGTCAAAAAATAAAATAATGTCCAATACTATACGTGTAGCCTAACAAACCAGTACACTAATTTCTAAGAACAGCTTCATCCAGAAGCTCAAAAGTATCAGGGTTAATAACTTTCATACTTACTTTTTTTCCTTCAACACTAATAAGTATCAATGCATTTTGTGTAGAAAATTTATTAACATGTTCAGACCATGGCACTTGTTCCTGAGCGTAATATGGTGCTCCAGCAGCTCCATTATTTAACTGATACATTTTTCTTGTAAGTTTAAGTTTTTTACCCTTATAATCTTTATTATATATTTTAGTTTCAGCACTTAGTGTTAGCCTACAATAATTGTGTTCATCTCCAGTAAGAAGTGCAACAACTTTTTTATTTTTATTAATTATAATATCAAGAAATTCATCGCGCCTCTCAATAATACCTTTTTCGCATGGTTTACCTGATATATATGGTCTGAATTTATTATTTCCAGAACACCACATATCATCTTCAATATGCCCTCCGTTAGGAAATGCTGGCGTATGTATTGTAACAAATACATGGTCTATATTGTTATCTTTTTCAAACTTTTTTATTGTTTCATCTAACCATTTTAGTTGATTATCCATAATATAAGCATGCATATTACCTCCTGTTATAGGTATTCCATTTCGTCTTGGAGCATGCCAATAGTTTGAGTTTAGTACAATCATAGCAATATTATCATATGTATAATAAAATACATTTTCTTTATACGATGGAAAGTTTATTTTCGATTTATCAATGTCGTATATTGTACCATCTTCGCTAATAGGTCCATTTTTAGGATTAACAAACTCATTAGCAAAAATTGCTTCAGATGATTCTGTTTCAAAAGGAAATTTATCAACATAATATTTTTTATCATTTTTATCAATAAAAACATGCAACAAAGATTCATGGTTACCCATAGTCGCGATGACTGGTAGATGATGTGCAAAAGGTTCTATTGAGCGTTTCCAGTTTGCATATTGCAACATAATATCTTCTTTAGCCAAAGAATAACCATCAATTAAATCGCCAGTTATTTGTACAAATGCAGCTTTTTTCTCAATTGATAATGCCATTATTTTCTTCATTATGTAGAAGTTAGCACCATACACATTTCGTTCGCCACCACCATTACCCGCTCTTGAGTCGCTTGCATAAGCAAATACAAATGGTTTTCGGACTCCAGCTTTAGGTGCTGTTTTAAATGTATAACTTTGCTCACCTTTTCCATATTTTACTGTATATTTGTATTTGGTATCTGCTTTAAGATTGGTAATTTCTATTTCATGGTTTTTAGTTGATTTTTTATCAACAAATTCATTTCCGTCTACTTCAATTGTTGCTTTAAATTTTTTATTAGTTTTAAATGAAATAACAACACTATTGCTTTTTAATATATTTACAAATGGTCCTTCAATTATTGTTTTAGCAACTTTAAATTTTTTTCCATATTCAAATGTTATTACACCATCGTACCAAATCTGACCATCATCGCCAACTATTCTGTAGCCTAATGTTCCTATTTTATTTTTTTCCCATGCTATCATATCATATCTACCTTTCATTTTTAGTAGATTTATTTTTGCATGTCCATTTACAATTTTTGTAGATTTTGAAAAATATACTGGTTGAGGATATTTTGTTTCATTATATGGAATAAATCCATAAAACATTTTCCCGTTTAACTCATTGTTCTTAAAATTAAACTTTAAACCCTTCTTATCTCCTTTTATTACACCTTTAATATTTTTCATTCCCTTCATTGACTTAGGAATTAAAGCATAAGCCTTATTACCTAAATATTCAACATATAATTGACCTTTTTCATCAACTTTTATATTAGTGTGGACTTTAGGTATTTTTTGTGCTAATAAACTTGTACACAACAATATATTTATCAACAAAAATGAGAAAACAAATTTTGGTGTTTTAAAAATAAATTTCATATTCATAATTTTTTATAATTATTAGTTTTTTATTTCAGTACAAAAGTTTTCAATCTAATTTAATGTTGCTAATGCACTTGTTTATACATTAATTAACAACTTTACAATAAATAAATATACATATTATTTTGTGTTTACTTATATTAAATTCAAACTAAAACTCAAATACAAATATATAAAACTTTTCTCAAATAATAACTAAGCTAAGGTCTTCGAGCTATTTAATGTGGCTTATGCGTTTTTACAAATTATTGTTTATATACTATTTTTTTCGCATAAAAAACACACTTATGGCTAACACGTTGTAAAATAGCTTTTAGCCTTGCTGTAAAAATTTTCTATTTCTACTTTACGAACTTAAAATATACTAAATATAAGATATTTAGCATTCTTTAGTTCAAAAAAATGCTTAGTATTTTGAATTTTTATTTCTCAA
>JAOZVK010000370.1 GCA_029938185.1 Bacteroidales bacterium
CATTTTAATTTGCCATTGTTTTTGTTCAATTTGACGCTTTTTGTGAGTTCTGGAAATATACGACCATGTCATTGAAGTTGAAGATGGTAAAAATAGTAGATTAACCGGAATTTTGGACTCAATGCAAAGTTTAGAGATTTTTGAAACAAAAGTAAATCCACTTGAAAGTTTTATAAATAAAAATTATTACTTTTCACTTTCTGGCGATTTGCCAAAAGCAGTTCAATTTACATCTACTTTTTTGATAATTAATTACATTTATAATGTATTTATGAACATGGAAAAAGCATCTTTTGAAAATGGTGTTATCGGTTTAAAATACGTTTTACTTATAGACGAAGCTCATGTAATATTTAAAGATAAAAAATCACAAGATATTTTAGAGAAAATGTTACGAGAGATAAGGTCGCAAGGCGTTTCTATTATTCTATTATCACAAGGGATAGAAGAATTTAATCAACCAAGTTTTGATTTTTCTTCAATGTGTAACACATCATTTTTACTAAGAATAAAAGATATTACAAATCTGAAAGTAATAAATAAATTTTTAGGATATAGTGAAAAAGAAGGGCGAAAAGCAAAACAAAGTTTAGAAAAAATTGAGAATATAAAAGCAGGAGTAATTTCAAACATTAAAGAATTTGAAAAAGCCGAGATTTTTGAACTAAAACAATTTTCAGATAGATAAAAAAAAGAACCATATCATTGCAAAATCATGATATTACAGAAAAAATATTAATTTTGCATTATAAAAATACAAACAAGATATAAAATGAGAATAGACCAAATACCAGACCCAGTCCAACGTGAACGTCAATTAGATTATAATAGAGCAATTGCTCAAAAAATAAGAAATCGTTTACAACAGTTGGAAAATGCAAATGAAAAAGATAAACGGCGTTGGATTTGGGAATTATTGCAAAATGCAAAAGATACCGTTTCAGATAGAAAAGTTGATATTGAAATAATAACGAATGAAAAATATATTGAGTTCAGACATAATGGAGGATATTTTTCACCAAGAAATATAACAAATCTAATTCATCAAATTTCGTCAAAAGAAGGTATTGAAGGTAATATTGGAAGATTTGGAACAGGCTTTTTAACAACACATACACTCTCACGTCTGGTTGAAGTTGAAGGTGTCTTTTCTGAAAACAATGAATTTTACAAATTTGAACTAAATCTTGATAGACAAAGTTCTACTGAAATAGAGTTGGTCGAAGGAATTGAAAAATCGTGGGAAAGTTTTCAATCAAAAAAAATAGAAAAACCTAACAATGAGACTTGGACAGTATTTAGATACTTAAACCCTGATAAAGAAGTTGCAAATGATACATTAAAAGATTTTGAAACATTTATTCATTTCAACCTTGCTTTTGTGCAAGGCTTAGGTAAAGTTACAATTAATAAACAAATTGAAAAAAGTAAAACTACATTTGAATTACTGCACGAGCCAAAAGAAATTGAAGAAGGGATATCTATTTTTTCATTTTTAAAAGGCAAAGAACAAATTGATTTGTTATTAGCAGAAAACGAAAATGTTAGTATTGCAATTGAAGTTAAAAAAACAGAAAATAGTTATAGCTTTAAACCAATTTTAGAAAATATCCCTCGTGTTTTTTGTGCATTTCCATTGATTGGAACAGAAGAGTTCTATTTTCCCTTTGTTGTAAACAGTAATCAGTTTATACCAAAGACAGAAAGAGATAGACTATATTTAAGAGGTGAAACAAAAGATGCAGATAATAATAAAGAAATTTTAGCTCATGCAGTAGATTTGTATAAAAAAGTTGTAAAACTTGCTTCTGAAAATAAATGGAAAGATTTTTATGTAATTGCTGATACTAAATTACCAAAAGAAGATGATGATTTTGATAGAAATTGGTATAAAGATAATATCCAAAAAACAATACGTCAATTCTTATTAACACTTCCCATAGTAGAAACAGAAAAAGATGGATTAATACCAATCTTAGATGAAGAAGAAAAAGCAAATACTTATTTTCCTTTCAATTCAAATACAGAAATAAGAAAGGAAATTTGGAAATATACATTTGATTTATATCCGAATAATATCCCTTGTAAAAAACATATAGATAGCTGGTATAAAATAATTTGGAATAAAGCATATCATCAAACATTAGAAGTTCTTGCAGAAGACGACATACAAAATAGTGAAAATATTGAAAGTTTATCCGAAAGTTTAAAAAAAGACATTGAGAATACTTACGAGTGGACAAATCAAATTTGCTTATTTTTCGAAAAAGAAAAACCTGAATTATTTGAAGAATTTAAAGTTTTACCAAATCAATATGGCGTTTTTAAACTAAAAAAAGATTTATACGAGGACAAGAATATACCCGATGAATTAAAAGAAATAAATAAACAATTAGGTGCTGACTGGAAAGATGATTTATTGCATAAGTCTATCAAAATAGAGATGAGTAGCTATCGAACTGTTTATGCAATTTCTGAAACAATTGATTCAGTAATTAGAAATAACGAATTTGATTTTTCTGATAATGATTTCAATAATACAATATATCAATTAATAGCATATACAAATAAAGAACAAGCTGAAAAACAAAAGAAAATTTGGGAATTTTCAAGAGCTTTTTATTATGAAGAAATACCCGAAAAAATATTAGTTTTAGAAAATACAGAAAAATTTGATTGGTCTGAAAGTTTAGAGTGGCAAATAAACAAGCTCGCAGTTGATATTTCTGAGCTTAAATATGTTGAAACGCTTGGAGAAGAACTGCATGGAGCTATAAACACAATTGATTGGTTAAAAGATTTTATCAATTTTATTCAGGAAGATGAATATAAGTATTTATTAGATAGTGAAGAAAATCCCATTCTTCCAAATCAAAATGGCTGGTTTTACCCAAAATCACAATTATTTCTTGACGATGGAACTCTTGATAGTGAGTTAAAAGAAGCATTACGCCCTATAAATAGTGAATGGCTTGATGAATTACTTGATATAAATATTTATTTAGACTTGCCAAGTAACAGAGAGCGTTCTTTTGAAGATATTGCAAATCAAATTGATATAACATTCAAAAACTTCCCAACAGCAGATAGAGAACTTCAAGAATTTAAAAAAGCTTTTGAAAATTTATATGCTTGGTTCCAAGAACAAGATGAGAATAAATTAAAAAAATATTTTGAGTGGACATATCGAAACATGACAATGCTATATGTTTCATCTATTGGAACTGTTGAAGAACAAAAATCAGTTTTAGCTATTGCATCAAGCGGAAAATCACATATTTTTTCGAACATTGCAAACAATAAAGAAATAGACAACGATGATTTAGAGTTTTTTGCAAATAATCCAAAGAAAATTAAACAGCTTAGAGAAATGGAAGAAAGTGGCAAAAGTTCTGTTTCGAAACAAGCAGTTTTAGATGAAAAACTCGAAGAGATTAACACTAAACTTGGTAAAAATTTCAATTCATTAGACGAATTTGTTAGTGAATTTATTGCCAAAGATAAAAAAATAGACTTCATGGACGAACCTACTGGAAACAGTAAATATGTTGACATGAAAGCTATAAAAACTTCAAATGAAAACGCAAGACAAGCAATATTTGATTATCTTGATAAACATACGGATTATGATGTAACTGAATGGACAAAAATAACAAATACAATTATTTCAAAAATTAAGAAAAATGGTATAAATATTAACGTAATAACCAAAGGAGCTAATAATGGCATCATATATTTTAATGATAAAGAAAAAGATATTTTAAAAAATGAAAAATCTTTTTCTGAACTTGGGTTCATAGTGGCGGTGTCGTTTTTGAAATCAATCTTGGTAAAATAATTGAAAAATGGAATACCAAATTAATAAAAGCTAATATGTTTGATTTTAGGTAAAAACAAAATATAATGAAAATTACAAAATTAATAGTTAAAAACTTCAAGAGCTTCGATATTTTAGAGTTCTCAGACGAAGAAAATTCTCAGCAATTAAAAGATGTCAATATTTTGGTTGGAGCAAATGCGTCAGGAAAATCAAATTTCATTCAAATTTTTGAATTTTTAAAAGAAATCAAAAAGAATGGAATAGAAAAAACTGTTAAAAAGAAATATAGAGGAATAAATAATATCAAAAACTTCAATACAAATAAAAAAAACATTTCTATTGAAATAGAACTTTCCTCTAATGATAAAACATTTATTCGAGAATTTAGCGAGGATATAAGTATATACCGAATACGAACAAAAATTTCATATAAAATAAATTTGATGCAGCTTCCTGCAAATAAATTTGATTTGCAAGAAAAAATAATATTTAATGAAAAATATGTTACTGAAAATAAAAAAACTTTTGAATTTACAGATTTAAGTTCCGAACATATTTACGGTGTTGAAAATAATTACAGCAAATTCAAATTATTTTCTAATGATAGTGATGTTGAGCTAATCAATTTAGCAAAAAACGAACAAATAGACTTAAATATAAGTTCACCTTACTTCGTGTCTTTCATAGAAAATTTAAATTCTCGTTACAAAAACAAGTCAATTCTTGAATATGATGGAGTATTTATACCATCTGATATTTTTGACTTTGGTATTTTTGATTTTGAACCAAAAAAATCAAAAGGAGCAAAAGTTGATATTGACACAGAAATTCTTGATAAAAACGGAGAAAACTTAACACTAATTGTCAAAGAGATTTTGAAAGATGAGGAAACAGCAGAACAATTTATTTCTGATGTTTCTGCAATGTTAGGTTTTGTTGAAGATATTAAAATTCATAAATTTGAGGATATGGTAGATTTGCGACTTAAAGAAAGTTGTAATAAAATAGAAACAGAAAGTAAGTTACTGTCAGATGGAACAATTTCAATAATTTCTATTATAGTTGCCTTGTATAATCAAAAACATTCTATAATTTTTATTGAAGAACCAGAACTTGGAATTCATCCATCATTAATTGCCGATTTAATAAACATGATATATGATGTTGCAGAAAGTTTTAATAAACAGATAATTATTACAACTCACAGTCCCGAAATATTGAGAATTAATGGCAAAGATAGAATTAAAAATCTATTTTTGATAGAAAAAGAAACTTGTTTTTCTCAAATAGAAATGCCAGGAAACGATAAGCATGAACTTGTTAAAGCATTTTTAAAAAACGGGTTAGGAGCAGATACTCTATTTATTCAAAATTTATTAGGCAAATAATATTATGACATTACACATATTCGTAGAAGGTAAAGATGAAACACTTTTTTTTCAAAATTTCATTGAGAGGTGTTTTTCAAAATATGATACATTTCAATATTTTGAGTATATTGAAATGCCTGATGAAAAAGTTTACGAGGCACTAAAAACTGTTATCGAGCAAAAAAATGACTTTATATTTCTTGGAGATTTTGATTTTAGAGATGAAAATAGATTAAATCTTGATGATAAAAAAAAGGAAATTATAAAAAAGTGGAGGTTACATTCAAATAAAAAAAACATTCATATTGTGCTAAACGAAATTGAGAGTTGGTATTTAGCAGGTTTCGACAATAAATTTTGCAAAGGTAATTCCCAAATAAACAGGACTAAAATAAAAAATTGTATAGACACTCAAATTATTACAAAAGAATTTTTCAAACACGCATCTACAAAAAGTCACAGGCAATTGATTACTTATTTGACAGGAAAAAGGAAACAGCAGCATTACAATTATGCTGAGGCAATTAAGCGAAATAAATCATTTGAACGTTTCTTTTCAGACTTAAAATTATCGTGTTGAAAGAAAAAAAAGAACCAATACATTTTCGTTATGCCTCATGCCTATTTCATAAAATTTAAAAATATAAAATAAAAAAATATAGATTAGTAATTTTTCAAAAAACGATAATTAAACGATTGACAAACTAAAAAACGAAATAAATACAGCTTGATAATTTTACGAAACTTAGAAACGCAAAATTTAAGATAAAAGATTGATTTTTAAACGTTTTGCAAAG
>JAOZVK010000371.1 GCA_029938185.1 Bacteroidales bacterium
CCTGTAAATCCTGTCAAAAAATAAAATAATGTCCAATACTATACGTGTAGCCAAAAAGATATTATGATGGAGATAAACATGCTCTGCAAAAAACAGAATTAGAGTAATAATTTTCACAAAAAAACTGCCATAGGAAGAAAAATAATATTTTAGTTAAATCAAAGTGAACCTACTAAGTAATGTTAGGCTACCAGTTTTAAGTTAGCCGCTTTTTTACCGCAAAGTTACACAAAGTTTGACGCAAAGTTTCACAAAGTTTTGCTAATCTTTACTTTAATTTTATGATTAAAACTACTTGAAAAACAAGACGGTCCAACTTCTGACGGGTAGCCTAATGTTACAAAAAAATTTCGACATTTACTTATTCATAACTTCTTGACTTGATTGACTTTGTACTAATGCGTAAGCATCTATAAATAGGTCGAAGACCTTAATTCTATAATTATGACAAAGATAATCGGAACGGTAATAGGAAAGTTATGTGATATTGAATCACACTTAGAAGCCTCTGAAGTACTAATGAAACGATTCAGAATCACTGATTATTTGCAAAATACAGTAATTTAGACACTTGATATTAAAGGTTTTATGTTTTGTAAAAAAAGGACTATCTTATACACATTAGTTTTAGACTCTTAAAAACACACATTTTTTAAGTGCCTTATTATCAAAAAGATACAAATTGTGTCCTAAAATTGTCCATTGTTTGTATATCAAGAATTTACAAATTTGCGACTTTTAATTATCAGATATTCAATATTTATATATTGTGTAAAGGACTGAACAGTCTCTTAGGAATGACCTTTTACAACTATCTTCATTACTTTAAGATTTAATGCTAAAAATCTTATTATTTGAACAAAGAAACAGGTTCTAACAAATCTAATATATCTTGTTGGTTCTGTTCCATAAGAAATATTGCTATATGGAATTGTTGTCTTTCTACTTTTTGCCATAATATTTTATTTTTTGTAAAACACACATACTTAAGGTGTAAACCAATTCGTAATTTATAAATCGTAATTTCCTAACTAACAATAATTAAAATAGACCTTGGGCATTTATGAAATAGTTTTTATTCGGGAATAAGCCACCAAAAAGCTTTTGCTTTTGCTTTATATAAAAACATATAATGCATAAAAAGTTTCATCCAGTGTCCCGAAGAACCTATACTACCCACAGTATCATTAATATTTCGTCCCCATTTTGGATATTTTTCCCAGTCTGACACAATCGGATTTACTGTCATTACGGCTGCTTGTCCTTTTTTTATTCCATAACCAGCCGATACTATACAAGCTGCTCCCATTCGTGCCATTGATGCCTTGTGTGGATGATTAGTTTTTCCTGTTTTTATTTGATGAGCTATATTTTGTGCTATAATTTTACCAATCACACCAGAAGGCATTCCTGTTCTTGGAGGTGTTGGGAAAATTTTAGTACCATTTACACTTTTCATTGGTTTCGACATAGTATGTGGTGGAGCAAAAGCTATACCTGCTGCATAAATATTTTTGTATTTGGGACTTTGATAAATTGATGGCCAGTCAGATGCTTTCCATTCTTCAAATGGTTTTACAGTATAGTCGGCATCAACTTTCATCATTCCGTTTGCAGCAAAAATTTCCAGAGTAATATCATTATCTGCTTTATCAAATGCTTTCATTTTAGCACCCGAAAAACCAGGAATCAACATTGCAAAATCAAACTCTTTTGTATAGAATTTCCCGTCTAATTTCTCATAATGAGCTACACCCTTTTCTACTTTAGTAACCCCAGCTTGCTTAATCCATCTGATTGCATACTCTTTTAGTATCGATTCTGTAAAAATTTTTGTGGGAGTTATATATCCATTTCTTTTAACATAGGCTCCTCCCATTCCAAAATCGCCAAGTTCATACTCATTAGAAATCCACCAAATATCTGCGAATTTATTAAGTTTTCGTTTGTTTACCTCAAATGCAATATTCAATGCATACTCAAATGCTGCCCCCTGACAAGTTGCCATAGGGTGTCCAGTACCTATCAAAAAAGTTTGCTTTTCGCCTCTTTCCATTTTTTCAAATGCAATCTTCAAATTAGCCCATGCTTCTTCGGCATGACCATATGTACAAACAGAGTTTGTATATTTGTTGGGACCTAAACCTTCGGTTGCTGCAAAATTTAACTTTGGTCCAGTTGCATTTATTAAATAATCATACTCAACTCTTTCGGTTTCGCCTTTTTGTTCCTCCGAAACATATTGTATTTCTACAAATGCTTTTTCATTTCCTGTATCACCATCGGGGTATATTGATGTTGCAAGTGCTTGTTTAAAAACAACGCCTTTATTTTTATAAACTGGTGCCAGTTTAAATTTAACTTGCTCTGGT
The DNA here is from genome assembly GCA_029938185.1 of Bacteroidales bacterium. Taxonomy (GTDB): domain Bacteria; phylum Bacteroidota; class Bacteroidia; order Bacteroidales; family JAOZVK01; genus JAOZVK01. Next base: position 2,373 of record JAOZVK010000371.1, read on the forward strand.
GTCATTAATCCAACACCTACCCATATATTAGATGGTACCCATTGGTAATTGCTATTTGGGCTAACAACTATTACATCATGCTTTTTGCCTAATTCTCTTTTGGCTATCAAAGCTGCTGTATGCCCCGATATGCCTGCTCCTAAAACTAATACTTTTGCCATAAATCAATATTTTTATGCAAATGTATCATTATTTTTTTAACATATCAAATTATATATATATTATTATATGTCTAAGGTCTTCGACTTATTTATAGTTTACTCTATCATCAAGTTATTTTTTAGTGTTAAATCAGTATATTTCATATTTATACATTTACTATTTAATTAAAAAACTCACATGAAAAAAAGCAAAATTGTACTGGTTTGTTGCATATTGTAAGTGATTATGTTATTGATTTTCATTGCAATTTTAAAATATAACAACATACAATGCATATAAATTAAGAATATGATACATGTTACAAGCCACAACAATAGACTTGTTACTCATTAACAAAGCTGATAATCAGCAGTATACAAGTTGCTAAATTCAATTAACTCATTGAGTTTACCGTATTAATATAAATACACAACAAAATTAATGAATAATTGATTCTAAACAAATATAAAGCTAATAATAGATTCTAATGTATTCATTTTCAATAACACTATTAAGTAACAAGTCTAATATATTAGTATAATGTTATATTTATTTAGAATCAATATAAATAAACAAGGTGCTATTTTCTTATTGTTTATGTAAATCACAGAAAATCAATCAGTACAATTTATTTTACTGAATTGATACTAATAAATATAGCGATATGTAAAAAATTACATAATGGAATTATCAAACTAAATAATTAAATTTGGTAAAATTTGAATTAATAATTTAAAATAAGATAATTATGGCTTATATGGGAAAAATTCTTAGAGTAAATCTAAGTGATAAATCAATAAAAACAGAAGCTTTTCCACAAGAATTGGCAAAACAGTATCTTGGCGGAAGAGGATTAGCATCAAAAATATTATACGATGAAATAGATGCAAAAGTTGAACCCTTATCTCCAGAAAACAAGTTAATTTTTGCAACAGGACCGCTTACATTAACTAATGCACCAACTGGAGGCAGATATATGGTTATTACAAAAGGTCCTTTAACTGGCGGTATAGCATCAAGTAATTCGGGCGGTTTTTTTGGAGCAAAATTTAAGGCAACTGGATACGATATGATTATTTTTGAAGGTAAATCGGAAAAGCCAGCGTATTTATTTATAGATGACTTAAAAGTTGAATTGCGTGATGCAAGTCATGTTTGGGGTAAAAATGTTGATACTACAACAGATATATTAACAGCAGAATCGACTCATAAGAAAGCAAATGTCGCTTGTATCGGGCCGGCAGGAGAAAATTTATCTAATTTTGCGGCAATTATTAATGAAAAAACTCGTGCTGCAGGTCGAACTGGTGTAGGTGCGGTAATGGGAAGTAAAAATCTAAAAGCCGTAGTGGTTGCAAGTGGGAAATTTAAAACACCACTTGATAATCCAGAACAATTTAAAGCTACAGTAAAGGAAAATCTAAAGGCAATTAAAGAAAACGGAGTAACAGGAGAGGGTTTACCTGCGCTCGGAACAAAAGTTTTAGATAATATTATTAACGAAATAGGAGCTTATCCGACTCGCAATTTTCAAGATTCGCAATTTGAACATACAGATGAAGTTTCGGGTGAAGCTTTGGTAGAAAAAAAGTATTTAGTTAAAAATACGGCTTGTTATGCTTGTCCGATAGCCTGCGGACGAAAAGTTACCTTACCCGATGGTGCCACTGGTGAAGGACCTGAATATGAAACAGGATGGGCTTACGGTGCAAGTTGTGGTGTGAAAGATTTAATAGCTATATCACGTGCAGGATTTATGTGTAACGATTTTGGTTTTGATGCAATATCTGCTGGTGCAACTATTGCAACTGCAATGGAGCTTTATGAAAAAGGTTATATTAAAAAAGAAGAATTAGGAGCAGGTCCTGAATTGAAATTTGGAAGTTCCGAAGCTATAATATATTATACTAAAGCGATGGCATTTAGAGAAGGAATTGGTAACAAAATGGCTGATGGTGCATACAGATTAGCCGAAAGTTACGGACATCCTGAATTATCCATGACAGTAAAAAAACAAGAAATACCAGCTTATGACCCACGTGTTGTACAAGGGCAGGGTTTAGCTTATGCTACAAATAACAGAGGCGGCGATCATACAAGAGCTTATTTAATATCTCCCGAAGTACTTGGTATACCCGAAAAATTAGACTCGCAACAAAATGAAGGAAAAGCAGGCTGGGTTAAAGTTTTTCAAGAAATAACAGCGATTATTGATGCAGCAGGTCTTTGCATTTTTACATCTTTTGCACTTGGTGCACCCGATTATCTTAATTTAATAAAAAATGCTACCGGTTACGATTGGGACGAGACTCAAATGTTGAAAGTTGGCGAAAGAATTTGGAATATTGAAAGATTATTTAATCTCGCTGCAGGTATTGATGCAAGTGAAGACACTTTACCGGACAGATTGTTAAATGAAAAAATAAAAACAGGACCAGGCAAAGGAAATGCCACCAGATTGGACACCATGCTTCCAGAGTATTACGAGCTAAGAGGTTGGGACGAAAATGGAGTTCCTTCCGAAGAAAAATTAAAAGAACTTGGAATTAAATGAAACTAACAATAAAACTATTTGCTGTAATTAGATTATCAACAAATAGAAATGTCGTAAATCTAAACATTGACAATCCGATAAATATTGTTGAATTATTGAAAATGGTTTCTGATATTATTGATTATGATTTAATAAAAAAATTGATAAAAAATGATACGATAATCCCTGGTGTAATTATTTTAATTGACGGTGTAAATATTCATCATTTGGAAAAACTGGAAACAAAAATAATTAGAGATTCAATCATTTCAATATTTCCAGCTGTTGCAGGTGGTTAGAAAACGTGAAATTAAATTTGTTTTTTCGTTCGAATTCTCCGAATAGGGGCATTCGAACGTTTTTTTTTGCATGTTTCATATTTTCATAATAAGCTTTACATTTTTAAACTTGATATTTAATTAATGTGCGTCAATAAAGTCAGCAATTTTATAGGTTATGCTTAAAAGTATTTCTGTAATTGGCTTGTAAGGTATTCAACCTATTTATAGTTGCTTACGCATTAATACAAAGACAATTTAATCAGAAAGTTATGAATAAGTAAATGGATGATTTAATCCTTTGAATTTCAACATAATGTAACAAGTCATAAGTTTCTTTAATATTATTTAGGAATCGTTAAAAAATAACTTTCTGATTTATTTTTTGTAAGATACTTATACTTAGGTGTAAACCAATTTGTAATTCGTAATTTCCTTACGCAATATTAAACTTTAAACATTAACACACAGGCTTTTTAGTCTGTGTGTTTTGTTCTTATAGCTAAATAAAATTTTTAGAGCCAAAAAACAATTAAATTTGTTGTATCTTTGCAGTAAAGAGTTAAAAATTGAGAACAAACTTTTAGCTTTTTGGTTTTAACTTTCAAAATTTAGTCAGGTTTCTATTTTTTCGGATTTGAATAATCTTGTAGATAT
>JAOZVK010000372.1:0-4021 GCA_029938185.1 Bacteroidales bacterium
GGAACTAATAAAAAACTTAAATAAGCTATTTTTGCTCGTATTTTTATAAGACCACCATTGTACCATTGAATAATTGTACTATTTAAAGTATAGGTCGAAGACCTTTCAGGGCTAAAAAACTTACTAACGAAATAAAAGAACATTTTAGGAACTAATAAAAAACTTAAATAAGCTATTTTTGCTCGTATTTTTATAAGACCACCATTGTACCATTGAATCATTGTACCATTGAATAATTGTACCATTGTACCATTGAATAATTGTACCATTGTACCATTGAATAATTGTATCATTGTACCATTGAATAATTGTACCATTGAATCATTGTACTATTTAAAGTATAGGTCGAAGACCTTATATTCTATTCGATACTTTTTTTACCATAATATTTTTCCATTCACCAAATGTTCCTTCAATAATTTTTTCTCTTGCTTGTTTTACCAGCTTCAAATAAAATGCTAAATTATGAATACTTGCTATTTGTGCTCCCAGTCTTTCTTTTGCCACCATTAAATGACGTAAATAAGCTTTAGAATATTGTAAATCTACAAATGAAGAACCATTTTTGTCAATTGGCGAAAAATCATTTTTCCATTTTTCATTTTTTATATTTATTATTCCTTCACTTGTAAACAGCATTCCGTTTCTTCCATTTCGGGTTGGCATAACACAATCGAACATATCAATACCTAATGCTATTGATTCTAATATATTAGCAGGAGTTCCAACTCCCATAAGATAGCGTGCTTTGTCTTTAGGTAAAATCTGGCATACTTCGTTTGTCATTTCATACATCATTTCGGCAGGTTCGCCAACTGATAGTCCACCAATTGCATAGCCTGTAGACTTATAAGATGAAATAACTTCAGATGAATGTTTTCTCAAATCTTTGTAAACACTACCCTGAACTATTGGGAAAAAGCTTTGTTCGTATCCATATAAATCTTCTGTATTGCTAAAGTGATTAAATCCTCTTTTTAGCCATTGATGAGTTAATTCAAGCGATTGTTTTGCATATTTATAATCGCAAGGGTAGGGGGTACATTCATCAAAAGCCATTATAATATCAGCTCCAATAATCCTTTGTGTATCAACAACATTTTCGGGTGTAAATAAATGCTTTGAACCATCAATATGTGAGCGAAAAATTGCACCTTCGTCAGTAAGTTTTCTGTTTTGAGCCAAAGAATACACTTGGTAGCCACCACTATCGGTAAGCATAGGTTTTTCCCAAGCAATAAATTTGTGTAATCCACCTGCCGACTTTATAACATTAAGACCAGGGCGGAGATAGAGGTGATATGTGTTGCCCAGAATAATTTGAGCTTTAATATCTTCACTTAACTCTTGTTGATGAACACCTTTTACACTGCCTATTGTGCCTACTGGCATAAAAATAGGAGTATCTATTTCGCCATGACTTGTTTTGAGTTTTCCTGCTCGTGCATTACTTTTTGTATCATTATTTAATACTTTGAAATTCATATGTTAAACTATTTGTAAGGTCTTCGACCTATTTATAGTTGCTTACGCATTAGTATAAAAACAACTTAATCAAAATGTTACGAATAAGTAAATGTCGATAATTTTTTGTAACAGTATTAATAAAGTCGATAAACTTGTTTTGGCATATGCAATATAAAAAGGTTCTAATAGCCACAAATATACTATAAATATTTGAGTGTAAAAATAGTATTTAGGTTCTTCGAGTCTTTTAATGTTGCTTACGCTTATATGATAACCTACTTACTATATTTTCAATGGTTCAATTATTCAATGATACAATTATACAATATCTTGATTGATAGCTTATAATATTTTTATAAAAGAAAAATTTTTAACCTAATTTAGTCTAAATATTAAAAACACTAATAAAAACGATTTAATAGCCAAATAATCAGACAGTTTTAAGTTTGTAAAGTCGAAATAGATAGGCGAAAATAATAAAACAGATGAAGTCTGTATTTTATAGTATAAAACAATCTTCTATTATTTTATCAGAAATAAGTAAAGCATTATTTGATATTATAATTTTAGAATTGGTTTGAGTAATTTGATTTGAAATAATATATTTATTTATGTTTTTCATAAAATATTCAAAATATTTATTTCCAAAATTATCTAAAATATAGTTTTTATCGACTCCCCAAATTGTTCTTAAACCTGTCATTATATATTCATTATATTTCATTTTTTTGCTTAAATATTCTTTACTAAAATATCCTTTTTCTTGAACAACTTTTTCTATATACATTTTTAGATTACTGATATTCCACTGTCTGTATTTTTTGTTGTATGAATGTGCAGATGGTCCAAAGCCAATATATTTTTTTTGTTTCCAATAGTTTGAATTATGTTTTGAAATATAGTTCTGTTTTGCCCAGTTAGATATTTCATAATTGACAAAACCCATATTTTTTAAATTATCAAATAGCAATTTATGTTGAAATATACTATCGTTCTCATTAATTTTAAATAATTCTCCTTTTTTTATACGTTTGTACAAAACTGTTTTTTTTTCGATAGTTAAATGATATGCAGAAATATGTTGAATATCTAAATCGTTTATTATATCAATTTGCTTATGTATTTGGCTTTCAGTTAAACGATTGATACCGTATATTATATCAATGCTTATATTTTTGTAGCCTGCATTTTTGCAAAGCTCAATAGAATCAATGGCTTGTTGTGCAGTGTGTCGGCGATTTAGCATTACAAGATGTTTGTCTATAAATGACTGAATACCAATACTAAGTCTATTTATTTTTGTTTTGAGTAAATTGTTTAAATACTCTTGGTTTATATCATCGGCATTTAACTCAAGTGTAATTTCTGCATTAGTCGAAATATTAAAGTTATTTTCAAGTTCATTTATTATTGTATTTATTTCATTTGAAGATAGAACACTTGGAGTGCCGCCTCCAAAATATATTGTTTTTATTTTAGACTTAGCCAAGTAGTTTTTACGTTGATTAATCTCCAATTTTAATACTGAAATATATTTTCTTTTTAAATCAAGATTATCAGTCCGGTAGAAGTCACAATAACTGCAAATTTGTTTACAAAAAGGTATATGAATATAAATTCCTGCCAAAATGATATTTTTTGAGTGTAATTGAATAAATAAGTAGGTGTGATTTAGAATGTATACTTTAAATGGTACAATTATTCAATGATATAATGGTACAATGCTTTGATTAATAATTTATAACCGTTTCATGTTTCAAAAATAAACGAAAAATACTTAAATTAATACCTTTATTATAAATATGATACTGACAAAATTCGACCTGTGCAATCAAAATATTATAGCCCCACGTTTGTGATACCCCCCCTTCGGTGTATTAACTGCAAAGTTGCACAAAGTTTGACGCAAAGTTTCGCAAAGTTTTGCTAATCTTTACTTTAATTCTATGATTAAAACTACTTGAGAAACAAGACTGTCCAACTTCTGACGGGTAGCCCACAAAACTATTGCACAGGTCTCACTCTTTTTATTTTTGAGAGTAGTATAGATATAAAATAAATGCTATTATTAATAAAATACCTCCTGATACTCCTAAAATAGTTTCAAGAATTGATTCTTTGCTTTTATCCTCATCTTCAATATTTTCGTTATCAGTAGTATTTTCGTTTTTCTCAAAATCCGTTTCAGTGACGTTGTTTGTATACGACTCTGTTTCTTTAATTTTTGTAGTTTCGCTACTGCTTTCAGATGATTCCGTTTCTATATCTTCTATTTTATCTGTTGTATTTACTAACTCAAATTCTACGTCCTCTTTTTTGGTTTTTTCTTCTTTTGTTTTTTCATTTACTACTTCTTCAACTTTTTTGTCTTCTTCGGTAGTCTCATCAATATTTTCTTTATTGCTCAAAAATTCAATTTCTTCTAGTTGAGTTTCGTCTTCCTTTGTTTCTTCTTGATTTACTACTTCTTCAACTTTTTTGTCTTCTTTGGTAGTTTCGTCAATATTTTCTTTATTGCTCAAAAATTCAATTTCTTCTAGTTGAGTTTCGTCTT
>JAOZVK010000372.1:4121-5945 GCA_029938185.1 Bacteroidales bacterium
CCTTTGTTTCTTCTTGATTTACTACTTCTTCAACTTTTTTGTCTTCAGTAGTTTTATTAATATTTTCGTTGTCTCTTAATAATTCCATATTATCTTTTTTGGTTTCTGTGAGTTCTACTGTTTTAGCATCAATATTATCTTCATTAGTTTTTGGATAACGTGCTATTAAAAAATCATAATCAATCAAAAAAAGATTGTCTTCTTTTTTAACATATTTTGTATCTAAATGTTGTTGGCATAATCTATATAAAGTTGTTTGGCTTTTTTCAACAATTTTAACAGCTTTTTTAATAGTTAAAAACATATATTTATAAATTTAAGTCTTAGACCTATTTAATCTTACTTACACCACTTGTGTAAACTTATACTAATTAGTAACTTCATAATAAATAAATATACAAATAGTTTTTTGTTCTACTCAAATACATCAGCCACTCATAAGTCGCAATGTAAAAAAAAAAAAAACTTTTTCCTAATTTATAACGAAGACTAATCTAAAATTTAATAGTTTTGTATTCATTATAATGAAAGTAAATATGGTTCATATATAATAACATCATATATCTTATGTGCTGAAATTACATAAGTTATATATTATATATAAACAAATAAAAAATTCTAAGCAAACAAATAAATGGTAAAAACAACAAATAAAATTCAGAGTATTTTCTTAAATGATAGATTTATTTTGTTTCTGGTAATAATAAATTCACTAACTATTTTCAGTGAAGGATTTAACGATATTAACAAACAGATAATATACATTATAAGTTTTATTGATAGCTTAATAACTGTATTATTTATATTGGAAGCTTCTATTAAAATTCACTTTTATGGATGGAAAACATATATTCAATCAAATTGGAATAAGCTTGATTTTATATTAGTTATTTTATCGTTACCATCAATATTTCTTATTTTTTTAAACATAGATTATGCAAACCTAAGCTTTTTATTAATTTTTAGAATATCAAGAATTTTCAAATTTTTTAGATTTTTCAAGTTTATCCCTGGAATCGAGCAACTTATAAAAGATATACAACGAGCTTTAAAAACATCAATATTTATTTTGTTTAGTTTTTTGGTTTATAATTTTATTGTTTCAGTTTTGTCATGTTATTTATATAAGGATATTTCGCCTGAGTTGTTTGGAAATCCAGCAAAATCTTTTTACTCTATATTCAAAGTATTTACTGTTGAAGGTTGGTATGAAATACCTGATAAATTAGTTGAAAAACAGTCTGTTCTATCTTCTTTTTTAATTAAATCATATTTTATTTTAATCCTATTTTCAGGTGGAATAATTGGACTTTCATTAGTTAATTCAATATTTGTAGATTCAATGGTTAGTGATAATAATGATGCACTCGAAAAAAAGGTTGATGAACTTAGTAATAAAATTGAAAAACTGATTGAAATTCAAAAAAACAATACAAAAAACCCCTAAAAAATACTATTTCGGTTTTGCTATTTAATTTAAGAATACTCTTTTATAAGTAAGTGAACAGTTAAAAGTGAATAGCTAAAAGCTTGCTTAGGTCTGATAAACAATATAGTATAAAAAACAAAAGTGTTGTTTTTATATAGTTATCTACTTATAAGCTCTTTGTATCAAACTTACAATAATAAACTCATACTGTATGTTATAATTTAATGAACTGTCTATTTTATACAATTACCTACATATAATTTCATATTTTGATTGCACATGTCGAAAAACTTTTGTAATAGTACTTAGGCACCCATACAAAAGTTTTCACCTATTTAGTATTGAAATACCGTTTATTATATATCTTGCGTAAGCAACATTAAATAGGTCGAAGA
>JAOZVK010000373.1 GCA_029938185.1 Bacteroidales bacterium
AAAACAAGCAGACGAACAAGGAAAAAAAGCTGCTGATGGGGTTTTGCAGAAAAAGGAAGAGAATGCAATGGGAGCTAAGGCTTTGTCTACAAACAATAAACAAACTCTTACAGGAAGTAATATAATACAGAGATATACATTGTCTCCCGAAGATGCAGAAAAATATCCTACATTTGCTAAATATTTAATGTTCAATATTCTTGATGACATTAAAAAATATCCCTCACATTATGAAGAAATAAAAAAACAAACAAAACATAAGTTTGCGTCTGAAGAAACTGATTTTTATGAAGGTGTGACTGTCGAAGAACTTAATAATATAGCTACTTGGGGAAATCAACCATTAATTAAGGTAAGTGGAAAAGGTGAAAATGGACAATATGTTAGAGGTGAAAGCAAAATTCTTATAAATGAAGATTTAGTTACATATTTAGAAACATTAAAAGGTAATGATAAGGAAGTTGTGTTGTATGTTTTATTCTCAGTTATTATGCATGAAACCAATCATTATATTGATCACAAACATGGAGGTTTGTCGGAAGATGATGAAGATATTGGAACATTGTATGGATATAAAGTTTTTTTTAGTAATATAAAAAATGGCAAACAGACTGATGAAGCAGAAAATGTAACAGTTAAAATTATTTATGAATTTGATGACGCTGCATTTTCATATTTCAAGGGTTATCCAAAAAACATTTCTAATAAATTGCAAGCCTTTAAAAATAAAATATATGAAACCGAAGAGGAATTATTAAAAGATATAAGATTAATAGATATTGTCATTCCAAAGAAATACGAAAACGATATCATTACTTGTGTAGCTACACAAGTAATAGATATAGAGCAAACAATAAAAAATATTAATCTCATAATAGAAAAAAAACGAATGTATAATAAAGACGATTTAGAAAAACTACTTCCTACTTTGCCAACTAACAGTAGCCCAAATGATGCTTATAATAACTATATTTATTTGAATAGAATAAAAACTAAGAACATGAATTTTCCTGATAAGAAAAATGAAGGCTTTTAAAATATTTAATTTTTTATATATTGTATAAATACCATATTAAGTAATGGGAATTGACAATTTTGCTTACGCCATAATTACAATAAGTTACAACTTTATAAAGTGTCGATTTTATACGATGATCTACTTACTACTATATTTTTAAATAATACTATGTCAACAATAAAAGTTTTTTTTCTAATATCTTTATTAATCCTCATTAATTCATGTAAGGATAGCAACAATAACAATCTTGTAAAAAAAAATAAAACCAAACATGCAAATAAGCGTAAATCAACTTTTGGTAATTTCAAAAAAGTAAAAGAAAAATGTATAACAATTGATTTTCAAAATCAGAAATTTTTATATCGAGGATTTGGTTATTTCTATATATACTTAAATGGTATTTCTTCTGAAAATGTTTTTTATAGGTCTAAACGTGCACATGGCATTGTTAAAAATGATAATAGGGGATATAAAATCTGGGGAAGAGGGTTTAAAAAAGATGAATTAGATACAATAAAAGTTTATAAGCAAATAGATAAAGACACTGTGCTTTTGGCAACAAAAGCATTTCGTTGGTTGGATTTTCCTACTCCAATAGTTCGTTTAGGGCATTTTAGTGGAATAGGAGATACTATTGATAAAAGTTTGCTTATAGCTCAATATGGTATTAGCTCACGTTATGCAGGACCTTATTATCATTTATCCTTGACATACAGAGTAGTATATTTTGTTTTATCTTTTAACGTTGAGGGTGTTACATATGAAACTATATCAAATAGTGGAAAATTCACAAAAGAACAAAAAATGTTAATGAAAAAACTTAATAGCGGAGATAAGGTATATATTGAAGATATAAGAGTAAGAGGTAAAACGTATGGAAAATACTATAAATTACCAATTATGATGTTTATAATTAAATAATTATAACTTAACAGATAATTTTATGATAACGATAAGAGTTTTTTTTCTGATAATTTTATTCAGCTTTTTTAATTCATGTAAGGATAATAATTTTAAAGAAAATAATAAGAGTAGCTTTATTAGTATTGATAGTTTTTTTAATTGTACAATATTACAGCAAAGCAGTCTTGCTGCAGCTAAATTTGTAGTATCTAATCCTGAATATTTGAGAGAAAGAGAATTAAGTATTATTAAAAAAAAATGTGTTAGAATTGATTTTGATCAATATGATTTTTATTACAAAGAATTTAAAAATTATTTACGTCTTAAATATTATGATAGTACTGACAAAAATTTAATAGTTAAATTTGGTAACAAAAATCTTAAAAGAATATCCAATTTTTATTATGAAATTACATATGATAAGTCAAACCCAGGCAATAGGAGAGTTGAAATATATAAAAAAATAGATTCTGATACAGTACTTATTGGTCAAAAAGGTTTTCGTTGGTTTAACTTGTACAATGTCAGGGCTGGTCTTGGAACAAATAAAATGCTAAGAGATACTACAATAAACAAAAGATTACTTTTGTATTACAAAGAACTATCTGCAAGATGTATAGAACATTATTATAACAAAAACATCGAATTTCTTGTACTTAGTTTTACATTATCGGGTAATATAAATGGACTTACAAAAGAGTATCATTCATTGAGTAACAAATTTACTAAAGAACAAAAACAAATATTCAGTAATTTGAAAAGTGGAGATAAAATCTATTTTGAAAATATAAAAGTAAAAGGTATTAGAGAACAAAAATATATTGTACCACCTATAATGTTTAAAATTAAATGATTATAAGGTTTTCTATCTATTTTAAGCCTGATTATCTCCTGTTGAGGATGAAGAATTACTGCAAGGAAAATTTAAACTAAAGAACAAAACAAATCAAAATACAATCCAGCAAAAAAAAGATGATAAAAACAGCAGTATTCCAAAAGATGTAATAAACAAGATGGAAAGTTCATTTAACACCAACTTTTCAAATATAAATATTAAAAAAGACTCCCAACAAGCAACAGACGTAGGAGCATTAGCACTTACACAAGGCGACAGTGTACACTTTGCACCCGGACAATTTAAGCCCGAAACCAAAAAAGGACAAGAACTTATAGGACACGAGTTTGCCCATGTAGTACAACAAAGAGAAGGCAAAGTAAAGGCAAATAAACAAATTGGTAAGTTTCCGATAAACGACAACAAAGATTTAGAAAAACAAGCAGACGAACAAGGTAAAAAAGCTGCTGATGGGGTTTTGCAGAGAAAAGAAAAAGATGTTACAGTACAGGCAAAAGGAGTAAATATTAATGATGACCCTGCTTTGGAAAAAGAGGCTGATGTTATGGGGGCTAAGGCTTTGCAAATGAAAGAAGATAAAAAATCTATGCAAGAAAAACCACCAATAACAAAAGAACAGAAAGAAGTTCTTGGTGTTATGGGCGGAAGATTGGATAAAAGAGTGCATCTTTATTTTAAATATGGTACACAACAAAATCCTAACACTCGTGGACTTAATTTTTATTCTAATATGTATAATTTTTTAGCTAATTTGTTTGTTGTATGGCAAAGTCAATTTGGGATGAGATTAGTTTTTGGCGAAAACTTGATAACAGAAGAAGTTCCTTTCAACTTTGATGTTGGTATTTTAAGTAAAAGAAATATAATAACATTTACAAACAACAACATTCCTATATCAAATGTTTCAGGATGGAGGAGAAATACAGTAGGAATGAATACTAATGATACTGGTAATGTTGCTTCTCATGAATTTGGGCATGTGCTTGGTTTAGCTGATAGGTATGATACACACCTACTAATAGTGAGAAATCGTAATGGTTCATTAAATACAATTATTAGAAATACTGAACCACATCCTGTCGCCCATTATCCAACTGATATTGGTTATAATCCTCTAACTAATATAATGAGTGAAGAAACAGGAAATTCAACATCTTCGCCTACACTTAGCCAACAACAAAGAATTATTGTAAATTCAAAAAGTATAGAAAGATTTGATAGAGTTTATTATCTTGATAGAATTAGTATTGATGATTTACAAGGGTACCAAATGAACAATGTTAGAAATCCTGATAAAAGAGCAGTTAGACGTGTATTTGGTTCAGGCTTTAAAAGAATGGGAAGTAAAGCAAGAGCATGGCTAAGAGGAGGAGGGAAATCATCTGACGAAATTTTAACCTTTATAAGTAATCAACAATGGTAACAATTAAGTATAAAAAATTAAACATGCATTACATAATATTTTTATTGTTAATTATTAGTAGTGAAGCTTTCAGTCAGAAAAGCCTTGATTCATTGTTTAATGAAATAGATAAAGAAGAAGACAACTATATAAAAAGACGATCAAAAGAAATACCAAAAAACACGAAGTATCTAATTATCAGTAAAAATAAAAAAAATTCTGAAATTTACAATTATACTAAAACAAGATTTCTTTATATAGATGGAATTCCTAAATTTACATTAACTAAAGAACTAAATAAATTGACTGATTTGGAACTATTAGTAACTTTGACTGATACTAAAGTGAAAATATCGAAAGAAATAAAACCTTTTCCCAAATTGATGGTTCTTACAATTTTTTCGTATCATTCAGCAGAACATAATTTTGTATCAGGGTGCATTAATTTGCGTTCTTTAATTATGGCTGCAAGAAATGAAGAATTTCTATCATCATTGTGTAATTTAAAACTATTGGAAGAGTTGAGAATATATTTTGATAAAAGAATAAAGTATATTCCTGATTGTATCTATAATATGAAAAATCTGAGAATTCTAATTATTTTACATGATAGCAAAAGAACGCTACATTTAAGTAAAAATATAATAAAATTAAAAAAACTTGATTCTCTATGGTTACCCATTGAGCTAAATAAAAAAAATATTGAAATATTATCGCAAATGAAACAGTTAAATACTTTAATAGTAAGTTCAATTCAATTGTCTGATTATGATGAGTTAAAAAAATTATATTTTTTAAAATTCTTAATAATCAAAGAACCTAGAAAAAAAACAAATTTTTATAAAATACAAAATAATTTACCAAGTACAAGAGTTAGAAAACGGTGGTAACAAAGATACTTATTTATATAACTAAAGCATACAAAGGAAAGCATTTGAAGAGGAAAGCTTATTGCAAGGAAAATTTAAATTAAACAACGAAACAAACCAAAATACAATTCAGCAAAAAAAATATGATAAAAACGGCAGTATTCCCAAAAATGTAATGAACAAAATGGAAAGTTCATTTAACAGCAATTTTTCAAATATAAACATTAAAAAAGACTCCCAACAAGCAACAGATGTAGGAGCATTAGCATTTACACAAGGCGACAGTGTACACTTTGCCCCTGGACAATTTAAGCCCGAAACCAAAAAAGGACAAGAGCTTATAGGACACGAGTTTGCCCATGTAGTACAACAAAGAGAAGGCAAAGAGCGAGCAAATAAACAAATTGGTAGGTTTCCGATAAACGACAACAAGGATTTAGAAAAACAAGCAGACGAACAAGGAAAAAAAGCTGCTGATGGGGTTTTGCAGAGGAAAGAAAAAGATGTTACAGTACAGGCAAAAGGAGTAAATATTAATGATGACCCTGCTTTGGAAAAAGAGGCTGATGTTATGGGGGCTAAGGCTTTGCAAATGAAAGAAGATAAAAAATCTATGCAAGAAAAACCACCAATAACAAAAGAACAGAAAGAAGTTCTTGGTGTTATGGGCGGAAGATTGGATAAAAGAGTGCATCTTTATTTTAAATATGGTACACAACAAAATCCTAACACTCGTGGACCTAATTTTAATAATAATGTAAATAATTTTTTAGCTAATTTGAGAGCTGTATGGCAATATCAACTTGGAATGAATTTAGTTTTTGAAGATAATGTTATAATAGACATCTTTCTTAAATAACATCCACAAAATTAATAAATTACGATAATAAAAAA
>JAOZVK010000374.1 GCA_029938185.1 Bacteroidales bacterium
TAAAAACCCCCAATTATTAACACCCCAGTCTTCGACCTATTTATAGTTGCTTACGTATTAGTACAAAGACAATTTAATCAGAAAGTTATGAATAAGTAAATGTCGAAAAACTTTTGTAACAGTACTTATTATTTCTGATTTGCCCAATATATACATTATTTTTTTGACTAAATGCATTTATTTTTTTACCAAAATAACATTTACAGCTTTTCTTATAATTAAATATTAATTAACTTTGTTGTATCATAGATGAAAAATTTTATATTACTGATTACAACATAATATGCACAATATTTGTTGTAAAAAAAGGATACGTAAAAATTAGAAAATATTTATTAAATAAAAGTTAGATAAAATGGAAAAAATAACTAGTAATAGGTATATTATTATAATTTTATTATTATTAATCACTACAACAAGTAGTTATTCTCAGAGTAGAAAACTAAGAAAAGCAGATGAAGCTTTTGAAGCAGGAGAATATTTTAAAGCAAGAGTTTTATACAAAAAAATTTATAGTAAAACAAAAGGTAAGCCTCAGAAGGCAATTATTGCATTTAAATTAGGACAGTGCAATGTGTTCTTAAGCAATACTAAAAAAGCCGAAAAATGGTTTGTAAAAGCAGTAAAGTATAGATATCAAGATCCTATTGCAATACTATACTGTGCCAACTCAAATAAAATGAATGGAAAGTATGATGAAGCAATAACATATTTTGAAAAATATCTTGAACTTGTACCAAAAGATAAAAAAGGAAAAATAGGAATAGAATCATGTAATTTAGCAAAAAAATGGATAGAAAATCCCAGTAATTACATTATTAAACATATTGTAGATTTAAATTCAAAACATAGCGATTTTGGACTTTCTTTTGGCACCGAAAGCGGTGAACTGTTTTTTACCTCAGCAAGAGGAAACTCTGGTGGAAGTAAATTTAATAATGTTTCGGGACAAAATTTTACTGATATTTTTTATAGCCAAAAAGATAGAAAAGGAAAATGGAGTGTACCTATACCAGTTGAAGGAGAAGTAAATACAGATTTCGACGAAGGTGTACCATCAATAAACAAAGATGGTAGTGTAATGTATTTCACTAGCTGTAAAATGGTTAAAAATGAAGATTTGGGCTGTAAACTTTTCTTCTCGAAACTTAATAGAAATAAATGGGGAACTCCCGAAAGAATAGAAATTATTAAAGATAGTAGTATCTCAATAGGGCATCCAAGTATTTCTGAAGACGAACTGACTTTGTATTTTGTTGCAAATATGGAGGGCGGTTTCGGAAAAAAAGATATTTGGAAAATCACTCGTGCTAGTGTTTCGGCTAGCTGGGGAAAGCCTATTAATCTTGGTAAAAAAATTAATACTTCTGGAAATGAGCTATATCCCTTTATTAGAAACAACAAAATTTTATATTTTGCATCTGATGGTCATATAGGACTAGGGGGTTTAGATGTTTTTAAAGCAAGTCCAAACCAAAAAGAAACATGGAAAGTTGAAAATATGAGACCACCAATAAATTCATCTTTTGACGATTTTGGAATAATTTTTTCAAATAAAAAAGAACGTGGTTTTTTTGCAAGTTCAAGACAATCTAAAAAGAAAGATGAAATATATTCCTTTAAACTACCTGATTTAAAATTTAAAATAAAAGGAATTGTTAAAAATGAAGAAACAAGTATCCCTATTGCTTCAGCTAAAGTAAAACTGGTAGGTAGCGATGGTGCCTCTCTAGAAGTTAAAACAAACGAAAAGGGTGTTTTTAGATTTAAACTAAAAACAAATGTTGATTACGTGATTGTTTCGCAGCATCCTAAATATTTGAAAGGAAAAGTAAATGAAACAACCATGGGGCTAAAAAGTAGTACAATTCTTAGTGTCGAAATTTTTTGTGCACCGATTGATAAACCTATCGAATTACCAAATATTTTTTATGATGTGGGTAAAGCTAAATTAAGAGAAGAGTCAAAGGTATCTTTAGATTTACTTATCGAAACACTTAAAGTTAATGACAACATTACGATAGAACTTGGTGCACATACTGACTTTAGGGGAACTGAAAAAGATAATTTGGATTTATCGCAACGTAGAGCACAATCGGTTGTTGATTACCTAATAAATAATGGTATCGCAAAAGACAGGCTTACTGCAAAAGGTTATGGAGAATCAACTCCAAAAGTTATAACAAAAAAAATAGCAGCTTTACATGTTTTTTTAAATGAAAGCGATAAACTATCAGAAGAATTTATTAATAATCTAACACTTAAAACTCAAAAAGATGCTGCACACCAAATAAATCGTAGAACTGAATTCAAAGTTCTAAGTGTTGATTATAAAATGAATGCAGAACAATTTGGTGGTTAAACGATTGTTAATTAGAGACTTGCTGAAAAACAAAAATATTTAACACTCAATTTATTTTTGTTAAAAAAAAGATAGTTATATTTTTTTATCTTTGTAGCTTGAAAAAATAAGGACAGAATGAGGAGTATGGTTTAGTCCAAGACAACAGTTAAGGTCTTTGACCTATTTTATATGGCTTACGCGTTTTTATAAATCACTGTTATATAATCAATTGTACTCTAACAAATGTCGAAAAACTTTTGTTAGAGTACTTAAATATTACACTTGTCGAAGATTTTATAAATTAAATTATAATTTTAAAAAATTGAAAAAATATATACTGATAATAATATACTTATACATATATAGTTCAATAATTTCGCAGAACTATAAAAACTCATTTTATCAAAAAACGAAAATTGATAATATTGATACTAACTCTTTGCATTTTAGTGTCGAAAATTCTAATTTTTTTAAAAATAATGAATATTTCAACAAAATAATTGAAGGTTACACACTAATAGGCTATTTTATTCACCCTAAAATAGTATATTACCCATCGAACAAAATAAAGATTGAAACTGGTGTTTATATGCTAAAATACTCAGGCATTGATGAT
Organism: Bacteroidales bacterium; assembly: GCA_029938185.1. Lineage (GTDB taxonomy): Bacteria > Bacteroidota > Bacteroidia > Bacteroidales > JAOZVK01 > JAOZVK01. The sequence continues at coordinate 2,961 of JAOZVK010000374.1, forward strand.
TTTACTCAAACACTCCCAACTTTAAGATTTCATATCAAAACAACAAAATCGCTTGATATAGTTATTGGTAATTTGTATGGCTCAATAAATCATGATATTGTAGAACCAATATTTGAGTTTGAAAGATATTTTACTAATAATATAGAAAATGGATTACAATTTTTAATTAATAAACCAAGAGTAAAATCTGATATATGGATTAATTGGGAAAATTTTATATTTAAAGGAGAAGACAAACAAGAAGAGTTTACTTTAGGAATATCAAATACTTTGAATCTTTTACCAAAAATTTCAAAACATAAACTTACACTACCTATAAAAATATTAACAGTTCATAGAGGAGGGCAAATAAATGAAACTGACAAAAATCTTGTAACATATAATAATATTTCGACAGGTATAAGATACGATTTAAAATTAAATTCAAAAAGGTTTAAATCAATAGGTTTCTATCAATATTTTTTAACATTTAACGATTTATCACCAACAAAAACACTTCCGTATATACAAGGATATGCTTGGTTTTCGAAATATTATTTAAGAACCAAATATCTACACATTGAAGGAGGATATTGGTTTGGCGATTATTTTTTCTCAGAAAGAGGAAGCCCGATATTTAGAACTGTATCAACATTTGAAAAAGATTATAGCGAAGATCAAAGATCAATAATTACAGGGAAAATTCTTTTTGAAAAAAAATTCTTAAAAGGAATTTATATTGGTAGTAGATTTGAAGTGTATTACGATTTATACAATTATATACTTGATTATTCATATTCATTTTATATTAATTTCAGAACAGAACTTTTATTAAAAAAACTAAAATGAGTGTTGTGGTTTGAAACATGCCACATATTTTTATTTATATGCGTTGATATTGTTATATTATTAAAATTTCAATGAAAATCAATAACATAATCGCCTACTGTCGGCGTGGCTTAAAGCCACACCAACAGTTTTAAACAAGCAAGATGTAACAAGCCACAACAATAAATTTAGCATATCATAAAAAGAAGCCAACGAAACAACATATTGATTAGAATTACTAAAAGACACAGAATAAGTAATTAACAATTAACAATTTTGCTTACGCCAAAATTACAATAAGTTACAATTTTACAAAGTGTCGATTTTATACGATGACCTACTTATATCAATATTACACTATTTCAAAGTATGTATAAAGAATGTAAAGAACTAATTTCAATGTTAGTTGCAACAATAAAAACATTGAAAACTAGGCTACCCGTCAGAAGTTGGTCAGTCTTGTTTATCAGGTGTTTCGTAACAGGATAAAAATCAATCCTGTTAATCCTGTAAATCCTGTCAAAAAATAAAATAATGTCCAATACTATACGTGTAGCCGAAAACTAAAACAAACTTTTAACTTTAACATTAAACATAATTGAAAGATTTAACAGTAGGGAAAGAATGGAAAGTGATACTAAATTTCACTTTACCAATGTTATTAGGAAATATTTTTCAACAATTTTATAATGTTGTTGATAGTATAATAGTAGGAAATTATCTGGGAAAAGAAGCATTATCGGCAGTTGGGGCTTCTTTTCCTATTATTTTTGTATTAATATCGTTAGTTATAGGAATTGGAACAGGCTCAACAATAATAATTTCGCAATATTTTGGTGCAAAAAACTACGAAAAAGTAAAAATTACCATTAATACAATGTATATAATGTTATTTTTTGCATCAATATTGATTTCAGTAATCGGTATTGTTTTTAGCGAACAAATATTTTTATTAATCGACCTGCCTGCTGATATTCTACCACAAGCCAACACATACTTAGTTATTATACTAACAGGAACAATAGCAATGTTTGGCTACAACGGAACAAATGCAATACTAAGAGGTTTAGGCGATTCTAAAACTCCTTTATATTTTCTGATAATTTCAACTATAATTAATATTTGTCTTGATTTACTTTTTGTTGTAATTTTTGGATGGGGAATCGAAGGGGTAGCAATAGCAACAGTTATTGCACAAGGTGGAGCTTTTCTTTCTGGAGTTTTATATCTGAATAAGTATCACAGTCTGATAAATGTTTCTTTTTTCAAATTAAATTTTGATAAAAAAATATTTATAAAAAGTCTAAAGATTGGACTACCTTCAGGCGGACAAAACATGATTGTAGCTCTTGGTATGGCTGCTCTTTTTAAGATTGTAAATGCTTTTGGTACTGATGTTATTGCAGCATATTCTATTGTAGGACGCATCGACTCTTTTGCTATAATATCAACTATGAATTTTGCAATGGCATTATCTACTTTTGTTGGACAAAATATTGGTGCAAAAAAAATTGACAGAATTCGTAAAGGACTTATTTCTACTATCATTATGACAACAATTCTGTCTGTTATATTTACATTAATTTCAGTGTTTTTCGGGCATAGTTTAATGAGTGTATTTACTCCTGATAGCAAAGTTATTGAAATAGGTGCAAAATATCTTATCATTGTAAGTAGTTTTTATTTTTCATTTTCGATATTATTTAATATTAATTCAGTATTCAAAGGAGCAGGCGACACCATTGTTCCTATGTTTATAACTCTTTTTGCTCTTTGGTTTATTCGCATTCCTATTTCATATTATTTATCACAACAATTTGGCGAAATTGGAATATGGTGGGGAGTACCAACAGGCTGGATAGCAGGTATGTCATTTGCTTTCTTATATTATATATCGGGACGGTGGAAGAAAAAAGTAATTATGTAAGGTCTTCAACCTATTTAATGTTGCTTACACATTCTTTTAATACACTAACAGTGTATAGATTAATAAGTTTTTTTTTAGTCTACGATTATCATCATGGTAATTTTTTCTGTATATTTTTTTATTGATAAATAAAACATAAAATCAAAAAATGTAAACCACAAAATAAACCGACACTAAGCTGGTCTTATAAAAATACGAGTAAAAATAGCTTATTTAAGTTTTTTATTAGTT
>JAOZVK010000039.1 GCA_029938185.1 Bacteroidales bacterium
AATAACTTTCTAATACTGATAAAAATAATGATTTTCCAAACCTGCGTGGACGTATCAGAAATAAAAAGTCTGGCGAATCTTCTATTAATTCTATAAATTTTGTTTTATCAATATAGAAATAATTTGCTGTTTGGATTTTTTTAAAATCAGTAGTTCCGTATGGTATTTTTTTTATTTTTTGCATTATATTTTTTAATATTAAGTACTGTTACAAAAGTTTTTCGACATTTACTTATTCATAACTTGCTGGTTAAATTGTCTTTGTATTAATGCGTAAGCAACTATAAATAGGTCGAAGACCTTAATTACTAAACAATCGAAGAAAATCTAATTGAGCTTGTTCTACTCTTTGAGCTATAAAAAATATAAAATCCTTGTCATTTTTATGAGCTTTTTCCAACAAATTTATATATTCCATTCTCAGCACGGGTGGAATTATAGTTATTGGAAACTTGTTTTTTATCAAAATAATATTCATTAATAATCTTGCAATTCTACCATTTCCATCAATAAATGGATGTACATATACAAAATCTTTATGAATTTGTGCAGCTATTTCAACGGGGTGTTTTTTTGATAAAATATTATTGTATTTTTCAACAAAATTTTTCATTAAAGAATTAATTTCTTCTGGTCTTGGGAATAAATATTCGGAACCAGAAATAAAAACTCTTACATTTCGATAAAAACCAGCTTGCTCCAAATCTATTGATGAGTAAAATAATTTATGTAAATATTTAATATCCTCTTCAATTATTGTATCTTTTTTGGACAATTTGTAAATTTTATCAAATGCTTTTGCATGCCCAACAGCTTCTAAATGATAACTTAAAGCCTTGCCTCCAATTGTTATTCCGTCTTCAATAATCGCTCTGGTTTCGGATTCAGTTAATGTATTGCCTTCCATAGCATTGGAACTGTATGTTAAGCCTATTTTATAATATTTTCGCAATTCAACAATCTGTGCTTCAGGAAGAGGTCTAATATTATTTATTTTTTGTTGTAAATTATCTATTTGTTTGTATATGTTCATTTTGGGGATTATTGGACTGCTATGTTTTTGGGTACACGTTTAGTATTGGACATTATTTTATTTTTTTGACAGGATTTACAGGATTGATTTGGCAAGTTTGATTTTTAATGTTTTTTAGCTAACAGTTTAAAAAACAGAAAAAATTATAAATATACGAGAATAAATGCCTTTAGGCATGACCTATAGCTAGCCCCCGATGGTAATCGGGGGTAAATATAAATAATATGCTCTCAAATGCCGTAGGCATGGACTATTTGCCTAATTTTATGCTGTTTAAAAGGTCATGCCTACGGCATTTTTGGGAAATATTTGCATTTATGTCCACCGATTACCATCGGTGGCATGCCAATAGAACATGCCTAAAGGCATTTAATCACTTGCTAATAATTTGTTTATTAAGTCCGAAACTTCAGTTTTTTTAAGTTATAAACTGTTAGGTGGAAATTGAAACTTGCCATTTATTTTTTATACTGTTACGAAACACCTGATAAACAACACTGTCCAACTTTACATGAGTAAGCTAAAATCCAAAAACCTTACTCATTTTAGTATACACACGAAACATATTAATATTTAAGAAGCAAATTTAGAATGTGTTTTTCAAGCATTTGACTTTAATTCATTTGTTTATCAATCCATTCAATAATAGACTGGGCAAGAGATAATCCATTTTTTGAGGTATCAACAAGTAAACTACCATCATATCCACCATATAAATGCAGATAAGAGTAAGCTTCATTAAATTCTTTTAGCTTGGTTTTATTAATTTTAGCAAGGTTTTGTTTATAAAAATCAACATTTACAGCTTGCTTTCTTTTACTTTTTTGCTTTGGCATAACAACTCCTTTTTGTCTAAAAAAGTCATTTAAAGCAATAAGCAAACCGCTGTAGGCTGTGTTACACGCCATACGCACATATTTTGCATCATCATAAAATTTGCCTTCTTTTTTTGCTTTTGTTCGCAAAATTTCTTTTGCATTTTCCAAATATCTATATGATTCTTTGTAGGTTTCCATATGTTTTAATTTCAAATAGCTTATTAAGTAAGTTTAAAATTAAAGTTAAAGTTTGCTTACGCTTGATAAACAGTATAATGTAAAAAATAAAAGTGTTATTTTTATTACTCTACATTACATTTTTTCTAAAAGTAATTTCAATGTAAGTCTGAAAGGCTTTACATTAGCATGGGCAACGCCCTGTGGCTGTATGCGATTAAATTAATATTCCAAAAAATATTTATATTTCGATAATCTGACTTTTGTTATCATTAACAAAAATATAAAAATTTAAAAAAAAAGTAAAAAATAAAATTCCTGCAAAAGTATTAAGCATAGTTTCAAACAAAAAATTAACGCCAACTATAATGATAAACCCTATATACAATAATCTAAAATCATTACGAACTATCTTGAGAGGATATATCATAATAAAAAGTAAAAGCAAAAAACCAATAACTCCATGTCCTACAAATGTTTCTAAATATTGATTATGACAATTAAGTTGTTTATCAGTAATTACTTTATTTCTTTTATCACTAGCTAATTCTTTCATTAACTCATCTTTTACATCACCTGTTCCTACACCGTAAATAAAATTTTGCTTAATTAGTTTTAAGGAGTTATTCCATAAAACAAATCTTGCACTAACACTATAACGTGGTATCTTATCTTTTTTATAATTTGTTATCTCATTCCATGTTCCTTTTACTCTGGGATTTATAAATATAATTATTGCTAATATTATTAAAAAAAATACAGAAACAAATTTTATAATTTTTGATTTACTATTTTTAACAAATAAAATTAAGCCTGCTGCTAAGATTATAAAAAGAACTATTAAAGCTGCTTTTGAAGATAACAAAACAACGATAAAAATAAAGAATAAAAATATGAATATATAAAGCCTCTTAAAGAAATTATTATTATATTCCTTATTTTTAAGTATAAAATAAAGAAAAAATAAAGACATACATAAAAAAGCACTAAAATATGTTGGGTGATGAAATAAAGATAGTTCCGTATAAAAAAAATAATTCCCACCATATATAATTGAGTTAAAAAAGGTATAATTATTTCCTTTTAGAACAACTGCATCAAAAAGCATTTTTCCATCTTCAAATGAGATTGATTTATATAATGCTCCTATGATACACATTATTGAAGCAAAAAAATTCCCCCATATAAAAAACTTCAAAATATTTATCTTATTTTTAATTATTAACTTATTTGCACCTAGAAATAAAACCGGAAAGGCTAACAAAGAGAGCTTTTCTTCAACAATTGATAAACCACTCTTTATATTGTTTGTCCATAATAAACCCATCGGTACTAAAATAAAAAATAATATTGAAGCTATAAAATATATTTTTTTATCAGTACTTACTTCTTTAAATTTTCTAATAAGCCCACCTTCTATAAACATAAAAATAGCCCATAGGATAATAAAAGGTGGTATATATTCTATATAAAGAGGTATGTTAAATACTATTATATAAACTATATATAGGTTTATTTTGTGTTTTGTTAAATATTTAGATATAGGAGGTAACATATTTTATAATTTAGCTAAAAGTAATTCTTTAACTTTCAGAAGAGTTTCTTTCTTCTTACAAAATGTAAACCTTACTTGTGTTTTTCCTTTTTTAGGAATTGAGTAAAACGAAAATCCGGGAACTGTTGCCACTCTGGTTTTTAACAATAACTTCTTACTAAAATCAAAATCATCTTTTGCACTTAATTTGGGAATCAACTTTTCAATATCAGCCATAATATAATATGCACCTTTGGGTAAGAATGGGTTAAAGCCTGCATTCGTAAGAGCATCGAATAATATTTTTCTTGCTTCAAAATATCGCTTTTGTAAAGCTAAATAATAATCATCAGGAAAAGCTAATGCTACAGCCGAAGCATGTTGCAATGGTGTTGGTGCACCAACAGTGAGAAAATCATGAACTTTTCTTATCCGCTCAGTAATTTTTGGAGATGCAATCGCCCAGCCAACTCGCCATCCAGTTACCGAATATGTTTTTGAAACAGAATTTATTGTAATAGTTCTGTTTTGCATTCCTTCAATAGATGCTAAAGAGATATGTTTTTCTCCATCATATGTAATATGCTCATAAATTTCATCAGTTATTGCATAAACATCCCATTTTATACACAAATCTCTAATAGTTTCAAGTTCTTTTAATGAAAAAACTTTTCCAGTAGGATTATTGGGAGTATTTATTATTATTGCTTTTGTTTTTTTATTAAATGCTTTTTCAAGTTCTTCAATATCAAAATTCCATTCAGGAGCATGCAATGTTACATATCTTGGTGTAGCACCCGACAAAATACCATCAGGTCCATAATTTTCATAAAAAGGTTCAAAAATAATTATCTCATCTCCTTGATTAATTATAGCTTTTAGTGTGGCTATCATAGCCTCAGTAGCACCGCATGTTACAGTTATATCTTCTTCAGGATTGCATTTGATTTTATTATATTCAAATGCTTTTTTTGTGATTGCCGCACGAAGTTCGGGTTCACCATATGTTACAGGATACTGATTCCAACCATCTTGTATGGCTTTAATTGCAGCTTGTTTAATTTCCTCTGGACTATCAAAATCAGGAAACCCTTGTGATAGGTTTAAACCATCAACGGAGTCGCTAATTCTTGTCATTTCTCGGATGATTGACTCTGTGAACATCTCTGTAATTCTTGATAACTCTTTCATTTTTTTTGTATTAAAAAAAATACTATCTTTTTATTTAAGATAGTATCTATTATTAAAGAAATTTAATATTATTGTTATGGCTTGATAGTGTTTACATAAAACATGGCATGTTTCATATTTCAAATAAATTATATTTTTTCAGCCACAGCGTGGCAAAAGTATGGTAGTAACCATTTTAACTCATATGCTTAAAGTTCCGTAGGAACGATATCGTGTAACATGTCTGTAATATTAATTTTGTATAAATACTATCAAGCCACAACAGAAATTTAATATTATTTATTATAAAAATCTTTTACAACTTTTATTACATAATCAATCTCATCATTGCCTATTTCAACATTCATTGGTAACGAACAAACTTCACGGCTAATTGCTTCAGTAACTGGAAATCCTTTATCTTCAAGTTTTAGTTTTTCGTGTTTATAGTAAGGTTTTCTAAATTGAGTCAGTACTTCTATTCCATTTTCTTTCAAGAAATTTGAAAATTCATCGCCATGTTTTGATCTAAGTGTATAGTTCTGGTAAATATGATCAAAGCCATCTTTATTATAATGAGGAAGTAGTAAATCATCAATATGAGACAAAGCATCATGGTATTTTTGCGCAATTTCTTTTCTTCTTTTAATCCATTCAGGTAAATATTTTAATTTTACATCAAGAAAGGCTGCTTGCATATTATCTAAGAGACAGGTATATCCATGTCCGTGATACTCTCCTGTTTCTCTTTCCTCACCATTAAACCTCATTCTAAGTGCATATTCATATAATTCTTTATCATTTGTAGTAATGGCTCCTCCATCACCATATCCACCTAGTATTTTAAATGGGTAAAAGCTAAAACATCCTGTTAAACCTATTGAGCCGGCACCTTTTCCATTTATACTTGAGCCTAAACTTTGACATGCATCTTCTATAACAATAAGCTTATGTTTTTCTGCAATTTCCATTATTTTTGTCATATCAGCCATTATTCCACTAAGATGAACGGGCATTATCCCTTTAGTTTTATTAGTAATATTTTCTTCTAATTGAGATACATCAATATTAAAATCTTCAGTTACATCAACAAGAACTGGTGTTGCTCCTACATTAACAATAGCAGAACATGATGCTACAAATGTATGAGATGGAACAATTACTTCATCACCTGCTCCAATTCCAGCAGCTCTCAATGAAAGATGCAAAGCATCATAGCCGCTATTTACTCCTATTGCATATTTTGTTCCTACAAATTTAGCAAGGTTTTTTTCAAATGATTTTAAGTGACCTCTATCAATTAAATCTCCTTTTGACATTACATCATAATATGCAGCATCAATCTCTTCTTTTATCATTCCATATAATCTTGCTGGATCAACAAATCTTACTTTATTTATCATCGTATAATTCTATTTATAGTTAACTACTTTTTTTATTGCTTCAATAATATTATCCGAATTTATGTAATATGCTTTTTCTAATTCAGAACTTGCGGGTGCAGGAATATCTGGTAATGTAACTCTTTCAATTGGAGCTTTTAAATATTTAAAAGCTTTTTGAGCAACAATTGCTGCAATTTCAGCAGCAAAACTACCTGTACGCCATGAACCATCAGCAATTACAAGTTTTCCAGTTTTTTTTACAGAATTTAAAATAATATCTTCATCTAATGGTTTTATTGTTCTTATATCAATAAACTCAACATTAATTCCTTTATTTTTAAGTTCATCAGTTGCTTTTTGAGCTTCTACAGCCATGTAAGAAAAAGAAACAAGAGTTATATCGTTGCCTTCATTTCTAATTGTCCCTTTACCAAAAGGTATTTCATATATTTCATTTGGGACATTGCTCTCTTGTCCATAAATCCATCTATCATCAATAAATACAACAGGATTAGGATCTTTTATTGCACTTATTAATAGCCCCTTAACATCGTATGCTGTTGAAGGAGCAATAACTTTAAGTCCGGGAATATGTGCAAAAAGAGAATGTAAGGCTTGAGAATGTTGAGCTGCCTGTTCTCCTCCACGATTTACTATTGGCCAAATAACTAATGGTACTGAGGCTCTTCCTCCGTTCATATAATACCAATTAGCTGCTTGATTAATTATTGGATCAAATGCATATAGCATAAAATCAACTCGAGGATGAACTACTATTGGTTTCATACCTGCAATTGCTGCGCCAACTGCACTACCTGTAATTGCATTTTCGGATACTGGTGTATCAATAACCCGCTCTTCACCAAATTCTTCAATAAGTCCAGTACATGTATTACCTACATACCAAGGACTTTCAACTCCTTGTCCTATTACAAAAACACTTTCATCAATTTCCATCATTTGTTTGATTGCTTCATTAACAGCCAAACTGTATGTAAGTTTTCTATTATTTATAGACATATTTACTTAAATCTTTAATTTGGGGTTTATTACTATTATCAGAAAAAATAAAAGCTTTTTCAACTTCTAATTCCACTTCTTTATGAATTTTATTAATTTCTGCATTGTTAAAAAAATTGTTTTCTAAAAGAACCTTCTTTAGTCTTAGAATAGGATCTTTTTCTAACCATTCATTAATTTCTTCTCTTGGTCTTATATCTGTATGAGTTCCTTGTATATTATCATCAGGACCAACATGTCCTCTTTGCCTATAAGTTAGAAACTCCATAAAGACAGGACCATTTCCTTCTCTACAATATTCTATTGCTTCTTTTGATGTTTCATATACTTTTAATACATCATTTCCATCAACTGTATATGATTTTATATTGTGAGGTTTTGCCAAATCAGCAATATTATTTGTATTGTCTCTCATTTTACTAATGTGCATGTGAGTTGAATATAAATTGTTTTCACATACAAATATAATTGGTAATTTTTTCAAAGATGCGAAATTCATTGATTCTGACAAAGCTCCCTCACCTGTGGCTCCATCACCAAAATAAGATATGCTAACTTGTTTGTTTTTTCTAATTTGAGAAGCAAGAGCGGCACCCAAAGCCAAAGAAATAGTTCCCCCTACAATAGGTGCTGCTCCTAACATCCCATTCTCTGGATCAATTAAGTGCATTGAACCTCCTCTTCCTCGTGAGCAACCTGTTTCTTTTCCATAAATTTCAGCAACAAGCTCTCCCATATCTCCTCCTTTTGCAAGATAGTGTCCATGTGATCTGTGGGTACCAAATACAAAATCTTTTTTTGAAAGCGATGCACTAATACCGACAGGAACAGCCTCTTCGCCAGAGCAAAGATGAACTGGACATATTATTTTTTTATCTAATATTGGTTGTACAAAACTTTCCTCAACTGTTCTAATGCGAACCATCATTTTGTATAATCCACCTAAAAAATCTTTATTATATTTCATTGAAAAATAGGTTTTAGTTTTTAAATATTGCAGCCAAAGTTAGAAAAATAATTTTAATATCAATCACAAAATTATTTTCTGCAACATATTTTAATTGTAATCGTTTTTTTTCTGGCCAAATCAGTTCTTCGTATGCTTTATCAGGATCTTCTGCTCCTTCAAGTATTTTCCCTTCATCTGAATTCCATACTGAGGCAAAATCAGTTATTCCAGGCTTTACCGTGAGAATTGCTTTTTCTTCTTGAGTAAATTTATCAGTAAAAAATTTAACCTCTGGTCGTGGTCCAACTACACTCATTTGCCCAAGAAAAACATTTATCAGTTGTGGTATTTCATCAATTTTTGTTTTTCTTACAAATCTGCCAATTGGAGTTATGCGAGGATCGCTTTTTGTTGTTGAAGAAGCCCCTATTTTATCAGCATTCACAACCATTGAACGAAATTTATACATTTTAAACATTTTGCCGTTCAAACCTACTCTTGGTGCTTTGTATAAAACTGTTCCTCCATCATATAATTTTATTATTACTGAAATAATTATTAGTACCGGAGATAAAATAAACAGCCCAAATGTACTTGATATTATATCGAATAATCTTTTTATCATTTTATTGAATTTGCTGTTACATAAATAATTTTATAACTTTTGTTTTCTTTTATTTGTTCGATTATTTCTGGTTCTGAATATTCATAGTTATCCGTAATTGATTCGGGCAAATCAATCAACTTCCCAATAAATATTCGTTTTAAGTATGCTCTAGCTTTTAAATTACCTGGTATTAAATTCAATTTATTTGCTGATTTCTTTATTAGAGAGAATAAACCTGAATCTTTACCTGTATGAAATCCTCCATAAAATGTTATATTATTGAATCCATTTTTTAAAAGTGTATAATACTCTTTTACAGAAAAATACTTGTATGTAAATGGTGATGCGTGAAAACTATCCCAGTCTTTATTTACGGATGCAATTATTAGTATACCATCACTTTTCAATACTCGTTTTGATTCCTTAATAAAATTTTCTGGATTCTTAAAATAATAAATTGCTTCAAATAAAATAATAACATCAAAAGAGTTATCTTCAAACTCAAGTATATGTGCATCCATTTGACTTATCTTAATTCGATTACTATATTCAGAAGAACTGATAGTTTTTTTTGCTTGCTGAATATTGTCAATATCAATATCAACACCAGTTATAAAATCTGATTTTTTTGCTAGATATTCTAATCCAATTCCACTCCCACAAGCTACTTCTAATATTTTTTTATTATTACAATATTTTGATGCAAACCTGTATCGTTGATATATTCTTTCAACTTGTTCTTTGCTTGCTTTCATCCCAGAACTTTCAGTCAGTATTGAGTATTTTGGTTTAATCATTTTTTACAATTTTTTCTATTAGTTTAGCATAATCTTCATATATTTTTTCGATACGAAAACTTTTTTCGAAAAGCTGTGATACATTTTCCGCCATTACTTTAAGACTTTCTTTTGAGTTAAACAAGTATAATATATTTTCGGCAAGCTGAGCATAATCTCTTTTCTTAAAATTTAGTCCGATATTATCCTTTTCAATCATTTTGGATAACTCTCCAGTTGCAGAAGAAATAACAGGTAATCCACCGCTAAAATATGTAAAAGCTTTATTTGGGAGTACAGGTGTTTCTAACTGGGCGGGTATTATTCCTACATCAGAGACATTCTGTAATTTTAGTATCTGGTTTTCATTTACCCAACCAGGAAAATATATATTTTTAATACCACTAGCTTCATCTTTGAGTTTTGATAGCAAATCCCCACTCCCCGCAATAATAAAATTTATATTATTGGTTTCTGTATTTGTATTTATAATTTTAGCAGCTTTAATAATTGTTGAAGGGTTATAATAATTATTTATTGTACCTATAAACAGTACATTAAAACTTCCATTTATTTTATTTAATAGTTTTTCAAAATTGACAGATAATTTAATATTTGTATTATGGCTTATTTTTTTTGCCCCTAAATAAAAAACTTTGTCAAAATTTATATTTTCTCTTTTTCCTCTTTGTTGTCCCCATTTTAACAATGAGTTCATCATGCTTACTAAAGAAGTTGCATTGCTTAAACAATATTTACTTTTGTAAAAATCTCTTGATAATAGAAAACGAGCTAAATATTTCAGTAACTTATTGTTAATAAAACTTAAAAAAAAATCGGGCCAAGGGTCGCGAAGATCAATTATTAAAGGGATTTTATTGGAATATGCATATTTTGAAGCATTAAACGCAAGATTGTGTTCAGGTATAGATGCAACTATTATATCTGGCTTTTTAAAGGTTTGAATTTTTTTCTTAAAATCTTTTGCAACTAAATAGTGGTCAATATATCTTCTAATTGAAAGATTTTTGGAATAACCGCACCCTTTTAAAAAATTTATTTCTAAATTTTTTATGTTGTTATAATTTTTTTTGTCTTTTATCCACCTTCTTTTCTGATGTTCAAATGCACTCGTCCACCATATAACTTCATGCCCTCTTCTGATTAATTCTTTTGCTAAATAACCTGTTCTCATCAGTCTGTCATTTTCTGAAAAGGGTATAATTTCACCAGTTTGTATAAGCCAAATATTCATCTTAGAATGTTTTTTTGTAATTTATTAACTCATTAACAATCTTTAGGGAAGCTTGTCCTTTTCCGTAAAGATTTTTGTCAAAATCTATATCATACTTTTGATTACTAAAAGTATGAATAATCAAATTTTTATTAGCACCAACAATAGTATTAAACTCGTTTTCAACAAGTTCGACCCATTCTGTTTCATCACGCAATGTTATACATGGTTTTTTAAAGAAAAATGCTTCTTTTTGTAATCCACCACTATCTGTCATTACTAATTTGCAACGATTTAAGAGATAGATCATTTCAAGGTACCCAATAGGTTCTGTTATTGTTAAATTTTCAATACGTAATTTTAAGTTTTTAATTATGTTTTTTGTCCTAGGATGTAATGGTAAAATAATTGGTGTGGCTAATGCAATTTCATTCAGAGCTTCCATTATATTAATTAATCGCTCTTTGTTATCAGTGTTTTCAGCTCTGTGAATTGTTGTTAATATAAACTCATCAGGTATCTTAATTAGTGGCTTTTTTTCTTTTTTAGAATAAAAAATTGCCGTGTCTTGCATTACATCACCTGATTTTACAATTTTACAATCAATGTTATCATATCCTTCTTTTTGTAAGTTATCAATAGCTGTATCAGTAGGACAGAATAGTATGTTTGAAATCCTATCGGTTAAAATACGATTAATTTCTTCTGGCATTTTCATATTAAACGAACGTAAACCAGCCTCAACATGTGCGACTTTTATATGTATTTTTTGAGCTGCCAAAGCACCTGCTATTGTCGAATTTGTATCACCATAAACTAAAACCCAATCTGGCTTTTCTTTTAGCAAAATTGTTTCGATTTTTTCAAGCATTTGCCCAGTCATAGCTCCATGAGACAGACTGTTTATGTTTAGATTATAATTAGGTTTAGGAATTTCCATTTCTTCAAAAAAGACATCACTCATATTTTTGTCAAAATGCTGTCCTGTGTGTACTATAATTTCTTTTATGTAATTATGCTTTGATATTTCTCGGCTTAAAGCTGCTGCTTTTATAAATTGCGGCCTAGCCCCTATTATTGTTACTATTTTTTTCACTTTGTTTAAATTTTATTTTATTATCCTTTTAACTGTTTATAAATTGTATATAGTTTTTTTTCTTCTGTTTTCCAGTTATATTTTTCTTTTACAATTTTTTTTCCATTTTCGCCCATTTGTAGTAAAAGTGCTTTATTATTAATCATTTTTTTTATTGTAGTAACCAATTCATCAGAATCTAACGGATTAATGCAAATTCCACATTTATTCTTTTCAATTATATCCCTCCAGAGAGGAAAATTTGAACCGATTAAAGGCAGTTCAGAATTCATATATTCAAATATTTTATTAGGCTGTGCCTCTACATGATTTGGTTCTGGATGAAATATTACTAATCCTATCTTAGAGGTTTTTCGGAGCTTAATAGATGTTTCTTTATTTGTAAATCCGTGATAAATTACCTTCTCCCAGCCTTTTAGCTTTATTATTTCCTGCCAAAGAACTTGAGATTCAAATTCTCCTGCTAAATTTAATTTGCAGTCTAATTTTTCTAAAGCTGTAACAATTTCATATATACCTCGAGCTTTTGAAATTCCACCAATATACAATATTTCATTTTCCTTTTGTATCTCAGCCTGTTCTTCTTTTTCAAATAAAGGATAATTATAAATACAAAAAGTATTAGCATTTATTAGTATTAATTTCCTTTTAATTGCATCTGTTGCTGTTATAACAGCACTAAATTTCGAGGAATAATGCTTTTCATAACGATCAATTAAAAAAGCTAAAATTGGTTTCAAGAATGAAAACAAGTAATTCTTGTATAATATTGATTTTCCAACATCTTCATGAACATCGTATATTACTTTCTTGTTTTTCTTTAACAGCCTGCCCCCTACACGAATAAGTTCAGGGTCATGAAAATGATACACATCAGCATCTATTTCTATTGCTTTTGATAAAATTTTTTTACAACTAAATATCATTCTTTGTAATCTGTTTTTTTCGACACCTACATCAATGATATTAATATTATCAATTTTTTCAGTTCCTTTACCGTCAGCCACAAGAAAGTATACTATATAATCCTCTTTTGCGATACTTCTACATTGTTTTTGAAATATTCTTATGTCATATCTTCTGTGAACAGAAGACATATGACAAATTTTTTTTTTCATAACTTTATTTTTTTTTTATCATATCTCGTATCCTAAAACCAAATTTGAATAAATTTTCATTATTTTGATAATCAGTATAATCCTTATTTTCCTGTTCAATTAAATTTCTAAATTCATCAGGTGTTATATCCAATTTTTTTGCAACATATTCTAAATCTTCTTTTGCTAAAATTTGTGGATAATGTTCCTTTTTAAACTCTATTAATGCTTTTTCTCTTGATAATGAACCAGATATTACTAAACTTGATAGATGTGCTCGTCTTTTGTCATATCCAAATTTTTTTGGTAGGTAATATGCTTGAAAAAATCTGGTAAATCGTGATTCGTGATGTTTAGCTCCATAATACTGCCAGCCTAGTTTTTTTTTCATTATTTCAATAGCTTCATCTTTATTATATTGTGTATAATTAAGCATTTTGACAACTTGCATTTTTTTTATATAAGTAAAATAAATATAGCGCTTAAAAAAAGTAACATAAGGGTATCTTTTCAATTTCGATTTTCCAAAAATACTGTGAATAGATTTTATATGCTTAAAATCTAAAGCATTATAGCCCCATGCTGTCGGTAATATAGATTCTGTTGCAAAATTACTTCCGTTAAATACATATTTTATATTATTCTCAGTGGCAAATTTGTATAAACCGGCAAAAATAGCATGGTCCTGAGGTATATCTTGATTGGCAACATTTGCTTTAAAAAATGCAAGTTGTAAATCTTTCATTTCTTCCCAGTCTACGACATGTGTATGTAAATCAAAATTTAGTTTTTTTACAATATTTTCAATATTTTTTACTGCAAGTTCCGAATTCCAACCACAATCAATATGAACTACTAATGGTCTGAGTTCGTATTTTGCAGCTTTGTAAACCATATATGAGCTGTCAACCCCACCGCTTAAACCAATAATACAGTCATATTCCTTATTTTTACCTTCTTTTTTTATTGTACTTATTATTTCTTGTAGTTTTTTTTCGCCTTTTTCATTAGGAAACCATCCTTCATCTTTAAGAGCAAGCGCATCGTTGCAATGGTTACAATTTCCTTTTTTGTCAAATGTAATTTCAGGGTCACTTGTATCCATTATACACCTTTTACATATTTGATATTCTCTATGTTGTTTCATCTTAATCTCTTTTTATAATAAATATAATCTTTTTTTTAGTTATGCCAAAACTCTTTTTATTTCTTCATAATCAGGATATGATATTAGAACAGCCTTACGTCGTCCGTGAAACACAAAAAAACTTCCTGCTGCTGCAGCTGATGCTTTTCCTTTTTTTATGACTTCTTTTATATGTTCAATATTTCCTGCTCCGCCCAAGGCAATAACAGGGACATTTACATTATCTGATATTGTTGATATTAAATCAATATCATAACCAGTCATGGTTCCATCTCTATCAATTGAGTTAATAATAATTTCTCCTGCTCCGTATTGTTCAACTTTTTTTGCATAATCCAATGGGTTTGAATGTGTTTTTTTTTTCCCACCATTAATAAAAACATTATATTTCCCGAATAAATTTTTTTTAACATCAATTGAAATAACAATAGTAGAACTTCCAAATTCATCGGAGGCATTTTTAATAAATTGAGGGTTTTTAAAAGCTTCGGTATTAATTGCAATTTTTTCAGCTCCCGATTTTGTTATTTTCCTGATTTGTTCTATTGTTTTTATTCCTCCTCCATAACAAAAAGGCATGAAACACTCTTCTGCTATATTTTGAATTAATTTATATGGAGGTTCTGTTTTTTTATTTGTTGCATCAATGTCAAGAAACATTAATTCGTCAACTTCTTTTTCGTTAAAAATTTTCACAGCATTTATAGAGTCTCCAATATATGTTGTATCTTTAAATTTAACTGTTTTCACTAAACCTTTATTTCTTAATAAAAGGCATGGTATAACTCTGTTTATTATCATAGTTTAATATTTTTCGGCAAAATTTTTTAATAATTTCATGCCAAATTTATGACTTTTTTCGGGATGAAACTGTACACCAAGTATATTGTCTTTTTCTATTGCAGAACAAAAGTTTATATTATATTCGGTATTACATAAAATATCAGATTCGTTTTCAGTTTGCACATAGAATGAGTGAACGAAGTAAAATCTAGGTTCATTATACATCATATCAAATAAAACACTTTTTTTCTTTTGTCTTACGTAGTTCCAGCCCATATGAGGTATTTTAAATTTATTGTCAGCAAATCTAAATTTTTTTGTTTCTGCATCAATCCAGGAAAGTCCAGAAAGTTTGCCTTCTTCGCTTCTTTTTGTTAGTAATTGCATTCCAAGGCAGATGCCGAGTATAGGGATTTTTTCCGTTAGAACCTTTTTATTAAGTATTTCAATTAAATCCAAATTATTCAAACTTTTCATTCCCGCATCAAAAGCACCTACTCCTGGCAAAATTATTTTTGTTGCTTTATTTATAATTTCAATGTCCGATGTTATTTCACTATCTATTTCTAATTTTCGTAACATATTACGAATCGAACCAAGATTGCCTACATTATAATCAATTATTGTTATCATTAGAGTTCGTTTTATTTCCTTTTGAGAATTTGTATGACATTAAAAGATAAATAATATACATTATTGAATATGAAATTGAGAAATATATTAAACTTAGTTTAATATTATTTTGATAAATACCTATTGAAAAGGATGAAATTGTTACAATAAAAAGAAATATTTGCCAAATCATATCATATTTTTGTTTTTCAACAATGTAAAAAACATAGCTTAGTGGACTTGCCGTAAATTTGAAAATAAACAAAACAGACATAATTTGCGCAAACTCTCCTGCCAAAGCCCATTCGGGACCAAAAATAAATTTGAAAAGCAAAGGTGCTAAAAAAAATAACAATATAGCAGGAAATAGTGATAATAAAAATAAAGAGATAAATGTTTTTTTATAAATATTTCTGCAATTACCATAAGTATTATAATCTTCTCCCGCTTTTTGTTTAAAAACATCTAATACTGCTCTTCCAAGCATAGCTATAGGTGCTGCTAGAACTCTTTCCATTAAAGAATAACTTCCTAGTGTGTCTGCTCCAAAGTATTTTCCTATAATAAAAACGGGGGCTTGGTTTGTTATTACATTTATTAGGTCGGCAGGAATAGAATAAATCGGAAAATTTTTATATCGTTTGATTTGTTTTTTTATGTCCGATTTATTTATTGTATTTAGTATTTTTTTATCTTTTTTATATATTAGTTTGCTGAGGGTTATTGTTGCAAAAAAACGCCCCACAATTTCACCAAACATCAAACCTTTTGGGATAAATTTCAATAAACCGAGACATATTTGCGTGATAGTTGTTCCTGATGACAGAACAACTTTACTTATTGCATACATTTTAAAGCGAACTTTTCTTACCGCCCAATAACTCAGTGAATTAAATACGCCGATTAAAAAAGTTGAAACAGGAACAAAATATAACCAAAATGACATTTCTTTTTCATTTCCTCCAATTATTTTAATTAAACTATCATGAAAAATGATTATAATTAAAAGAGCTAAAATACTAATAAAAAACGCAATAATAATTGAAAGAATTGTTAAATTTGCTGCATCTTCATCTTTTTTTGGTAAAACAATTGTAAGTTCGTATTTTAAGGTTGCTATAGTAGAAATAATAGATACTATTGACAAATATAAGGCAAAAACTCCAAAATCATCAGGAGTATATATCCTTGTTAATATTGGTGTAAGTGCCAATGGTATTGCTTGGGCAATTGTAGTTCCAGTCATCAATGTAATAACATTGATGATAAAAGGGGATTTTAATATTTTGTATAACAATTTCAAGTATTTTCGTATTTTGAATTTTTCAGTAAAAACTGAGATACTATTACAATTAATATTATTCCACCTGTCAGTAAGTTAGTTAAAATACCAGTGCTGGTAAATCCGTATATTATCATAAAAAAAACTCCAAAGAATACAGGATGTATGTCTAATGATTTAAGCCAGACTATTATAAATACTGCAATTGAGATACTTATAAATACGCCAGTTATTCCGAAATTCATATACCCATCACTTATAATCCCGTTTCCAGCATTTGCAGCAATATTATCATAGTATTTTTCTCCTATTATAAATGATGGCTGAATCTCATACGGATTATCAATAAACGGGCTTAATATACTGTGTGATAAATACATGTGGTTATCTTTAAAGAACTCAAAATATATTGAATCCAACACAGATGGAACAAATAATGTCCTACGAACAACTAAGTCATTAATTAATTCATAATTATATGAAGTACTTATTTTACAAATTAGAAGTATAAAAACAAAACCGAGAAGAAAAAAAAAAATTTTTTTATAATAATTGTTGAAAAATGAAAATGAAATCACTACAAATAATGAAAAAAATATTGATTTATGACCTCCAGTTATAAGAAATATATACAACATAACCAATATTCCCATTAATGTTGCAAAATGTTTTTTGTATAGAATTCCCAATGCAAGCAAAATCGGAATAATCACTTTTGATAACCAAAAAGTAAAATAAGAAGTAAATAAATTACTTTGTTCTCGCACTTCTAACCTGTGTTTATAAATTCCTTTTAATTTTAGCAGGTCAAAATCAATATCAAACCCAAATGTAATAAAAAACGGAATGAGCATGAGTAGTGAAAGAAGTATTAAGAATGGTATGTGTTGTTGTTTTTTTACAGTTTGTGATTTTGGTTTAAATCTAACAAAACCAGTTATAATAATTAGAAAATCAAAGAGAAAAATTAGCAATGAAATTTCAATTTTTGTATTCATAAACCCATATAATACAAGCGAGGGTATTAAAATTAAAACCTTTATTATTACCGAAATTGCATATGTTAAAGAATTAAGTTTTGATAAATTTAAAAACAAAAGTGAGCTTAATAAAAGCAGTGAAGCTATAATTAAATTTTTTGTTTTAAAATCATATCCAAAATTTTCATATGCATATACGTCATGTATGTGAGAATAAGCATAAGATAAATATGTAAAAATTAATAATAGAAATATTGTATTACTAATTTTGTATGTTTTTTTACTTAATACCATCAATTCAATCAATTATATTTATATTATTAGGTAGCGAGCCTAATTTAATTAACTTTACATTATCAATATTTATACAATCTTTTTCTTCTAGTGTAGAATAAAAATACAATGTTGTTCCGCTAGCATTTAAAAATGCTTTTATTTTTATCCATTTTCCTTTTTCTATTACTATTTTTTTTGAGGACAGCCCACCTCCTGCTTGAATTACAATCTCAGTTTTTTTATTAGAATAAACCCATGCTTCTATGTAATACATTTCATCAACGTTCAAAATATCTCTTGTAATACCTGTTTCACTATCTTTATTATGAAAAATAATTTTTTGAGAAGTTGGTAGAGAGTAAAAATTTATACTATCTTTAGAAAAAACTGAATTATCTCTGTGTCTGTTCCAATCACATGCTATACCATTATTGAAACATTGAAATAAATCATCAATAATAAGGTTTCCTTCATCAATGTTATATATACTTTCCAGAGTTGAATATATTTCAAACATTTCATTTTCATATAATTTAATATACTGATTTTCAATACAAAAATTCTTATAGTATTTGTATATTGTAGAATCAATTGAAGAAAGAGGATATGAGTTTATTGGCCAACTAACATCTCTTATGTTCTTTTTTGAAAAGATAATATAATCTGGTTCTTTGTCAGAATTATCATAATTAGATCTCCAAAGATTCTTGACTATATACTTTCTGTCTAACATAAAATATATCATTGGCATTTGACCAACAACAAGCATTGATTTTTTTTTATCAAAATTATTTTCTACAAAATTAATTAATGAATCTACTGTATTAACTCGTCTGTCATTACTTTTAATACCTTTAAGAGCTTCACTTTTAAAATAAGTATTTAATTCGTTTCTGGGACGTTCTCTGTAAACATCATCAGCTTTCTTTGTGATAATTACTAAAATAAGAAAAATTAAAAATGAATAAACAGGGATTCTAAAGGTGTAGGGTTTATTATTCAACTTAAAAGTAGTATCTTTTAGAAGCAAAATAAATACGCTCATGGGTAATACTAAAGCTTGTGAAAAAAAAAGTAATCGGAATCCACTATCTGAGCCTATATGAGAGAGGAAAAAAAATACTAATCCAAAAAAAATTACCTCATATTTTTCATAAATAGATTTACTTAGTGAAATAAAAATGATTAATCCTGTAATACTAAATGATAAAATTAAATATTTCCAATTTTGCGAATCTCCGTAAAACTCCATTGAAAAAAACATAAACCAAGAAATAGTTATTACAGTGATTATTTTAAAAAAAGATTTTTTATCTTTATTGACAATGATTGGAATAACAAAGAGTAAAATACCTATAAAAAACGATTTTGATAGAATCAACCATAAATCATTTAAATTAATTTGGATTAGTGATGAATATGTGTGTGTAGTGTTAAATTGATTTGAATTAATTAAAAGCTCTATTATATTGGTATAATAAATATTTAGGCTTTTGGTGAATACCAATATTATAATTCCTAATAAAATACCTATAACAACACCCAAGTATGATTTTAAAATTATTTTCTTAAATTCTTTTATGTCATTAGTTATGTAAAAATATCTTAAAAGAGAATAAATAATGGGAATAACTATAATAATAATATTAGTAAAACGAACTAAAATAGAAATGGAGATAAAAAAACCAGAAATTATAAAATAGTTTTCTTTTTTCTTTTTTATTGCCTTAGTCATATACAAAAAAGAAAGTAATATGACTATAGTTGGTAAATTTTGGTAATTTATTGTTTGAGGAACTAATATTGTCCCTATTATTACTATTAATAATGTGATAAAAAAAGATTCTCTTTTTTTAAAGAACTCAATTAATATTATAAAATTAATAGAAGCTACTGAAGCAATTAATAATGAATAACCTACTCTTGCCCAAAATATACTGGGAGTACCTAATAATTTTAACCATATTCCATTTATCAAAGTACTTCCCCATGTTGCATTTATGTTCTCTTCCCACATACCATGAAGCATAAACCATGATTTTGATAAAGTAAATCCCTCGTCCGTAATATCAAAACCTTGTGGAATCCAATAAAGAGTATAAAGTAATGCTAAAATGAACAAGTTCCATGAATTAAACACTTCTGAATAGTTTTTTTTGTATTTGAATATCACAAATAGACAGAAAAATGATGATATTATCCAGAATATTAGCTTGAAATTTTGAAATATTATAGAAAGCATAAATAATTATTAATTTAAGAGTTTTTATAAATATAAGTACTGTTACAAAAGTTTTTCGACATTTATTTATTCATAACTTCCTAATTAAATTGTCTTTGTACTAATGCGTAAGCAACTATAAATAGGTCGAAGACCTTA
>JAOZVK010000040.1 GCA_029938185.1 Bacteroidales bacterium
TACAACAATATTATTAGTTCTAATTTTATTCTTTTTTTTATTGTGTTGCTTTTGCTTTCAGGGCAAAAAAACTTACTAACGAAATAAAAAGACATTTTAGGAACTAATAAAAAACTTAAATAAGCTATTTTTGCTCGTATTTTTATAAGCCCAGTATTGGACATTATTTTATTTTTTGACAGGATTTACAGGATTTACAGGATTGATTTTTATCCTGTTACGAAATACCTGATAAACAGGATTGTCCAACTTCTGACGGGTAGCCCAAGCGGATAAGCATTAAAATTAAGCATCGTAAAAAGATTCTAAAAGTCAAAATTTTAATTCATTTGTTTGTTTATCCAATCAATAATTGACTTTGCAAACAACAAACCATCTTGCGAAATACTTACAGCAAGACTACCATCATAGCCTCCATATAAATGTAAAAAAGAGTAGGCTTCATTAAATTCTTTAAGTTTCTTTTTATTTATTTTAGCAAGATTTTGTTTGTAAAAATCAATATTAACAGCTTGTGTTCTTTTGCTTTTTTGTTTAGGCATTTGTTATTCCTTTTTGTCTGAAAAAATCATTCAAAGCAATAAGTAAACCGTTATATGCTGTGTTGCATGCCATACGCACACATTTGGCATCATCATAAAATTTGCCATCTTTTTTAGCTTTTGTTCGTAGAATTTCTTTTGCGTTTTCAAGATATCTGTATGCTTCTTTATATGTTTCCATTTTGTTTTTTTTTAGTCAATCAATTTATTCTTGTTTTTTAATTACCTGATAATCTATTACAATTAAATTGTTTATGCGTAAGCAACATAAAAAGGCTCAAAGAGCCTTCTATTGATGTTCGTTTCTCAAAAGGTCGTTTACAGTTTTTACAGGATTAAATGTAATAATTGGTACTTCAACAAAAATAGTATTCCAATCGGACATTGCACCGTTCCAAAGTCCAGGAAGTTCCAATGCTTTTAGTTTTTTTCCATCTTTAGATTTTTCAGAAATAAAACCTGTATTATAATCAACAAAATCTAACAAATTAAATAAATTACCTTTATAGTTTTTTAGCGAACAAAAAATATCAACAGGATTAAAATGAGAAGCTTTTTTTACTATTTCATTCTTTTCAGCATTGTTTGAGTCTATTTGAGAACTTTCTACAATTTGCAACGAAACTGTATTATCATTATTTAAAGCCCAAAAAGGTCCACCTCCAGGTTCTCCTTCATTTTTAACCATTCCACATACTCTTATTGGTCTGTTTAGCTTTGATATTAAATAATCTACTTTTTCATTATTTGTTTTGCTACTAAAATCTTTTGTAGGTAACACACAAATCTTATTTATGAGAAATTCATTTACTTCTTCAATAGTTTTATCTTCTATTCCTTCGGACTTATTAAGTTGTTTTAAATATTCAAAAATTTTATTTTGATATTCAAAAAGTATTCCTCCTAATACTTTTTTATATCTATATGTTTCATCTTTTATTTTATCAGGAACAACATTATCAATGTTTTTAACAAAAATATAGTCAGCATCAATATCGTTTAGATTTTCAATTAATGCACCATGACCACCTGGTCTGAAAAGTATTGAACCATTGTTGTGTCTAAAAGCTTTGTTTTCTAAATCAACTGCAATAGTATCGCTTGAAGCTTTTTGTATAGAATAGTCGATATTATATGTTACATTATACTGCTTTTCGTAAATATGTTTTACGTCTTTAATATGTTTTTTGAATGTATTTAAGTACTCTGGCGAAACAGTAAAATGTACATATACATTGTTATCCGAACTACAATAATTTGCACCCTCTACAAGATGTTCTTCTACTGGAGTTCTTGAATATTCATCGTATTTATGAAATTCCAACAATCCTTTGGGAAGTTTTCCGTAGTCTAAACCTTCTGCGTTCAATAGTTTAGATATTAAAGTATTATAATCTTTATTATTTAGCATTTCGTTTAATTCGTCTTCACCACCTATTGATTGTTGAAGCAAATCGAAGAAAGCAAATAATTTAATATTTTTTATAAAATTATATACTGAATTAAAACTTTTGTCTTTAGTTAATTTTTCAAATTTGGTTTCGCTATTATCATAGCTATTCATAAAACTAAACAATAGTTTAAACATTCTGCTTGCAGCTCCAGATGCAGGTACAAATTTTACAATTTTTTTTCCTTTAATATTATTCTCGTATTTGCTAATTATTTCATTAACTTTATTTGAATCCAAAGAAATCAGACCATCATTTTTTACAGCAGCTTTTTTAATATCAAGAAATTCAAATCCATTAATGAAATTTTCAATTTGTTTTTCTATTTTTTTAATATCAATTCCTTTATTACTGAATTGGTTTAAATCATTTTGTGTAAACATATATTATTTTATTAAAATATCTTATAAATTAAAATAATTTTCGGTTAATCTATCTTCTATTATTTGTTTTCCAATAGTATAACTATAAAAACATGCTGGTTCAAATGAGTGAATCATCATTTGAACAGGTAAAGCATCTCTAAAATTGTATGTTGCAGTTGTAGATGTAGGTATATTGTGTTTTTTACAAAATACGCTAATTACATCTAAGTATTCAATATCGTGTTTAAAATCAATATCACCTGTTATTTGGGTAACCCATACAGGATTTTCATTTTCATCAAGTTTTACAAAATCAATTTCGCCTCCTTCCCATTTTGCATATACTATTAAACTTCGTTCGATATGTTGCCATTGAGATAATATCGAAGTTTCAACAATTGTTTTAAGATTTTTATCAATTGGATTTGTAGGAACAAACAATGCGGTTCTTAGAGATGGACTTGTCAAATAAATTTTAAAGTGTTTATTGTCTTTTTCTTTTTTTCCATCAAGACCAATTCTATGTACAGTTTTTATTAAAAAAGAATTTTCGAGATATGTTAAATACTTGCTAATTGCAGATTCTTCCAGTCCAGATATTTTTGAAAGTTGTTCAATTGAAGTTTCAACACCAGAATTATAAGCAAGTAATGTAATTAATGCATTTAAATTATGTTCCTTATTTATACCATACCTGTGTGGTAAATCAACTAAAAGAACTTTATCAATATAATCAACATTTTCGAATCTTACTTTTTCGAAATCTACTTTTTTTGATAATACAACTTTTGAATAACTCCCATAATTTATATAGTTAAGAAAGTGTTTATTGAATATTTCTATATCCTTAGGATTATAATCTTCATCATCAAACTCTATTGGTTCAAATTGATTTTTTAGTTCAAGATATTCATAAAATGTTAAAACTGGTAAAAAGAATGTTCTAAATCGTTTACATTTTGTAACTCGCTTTCCTTTTTCCTGTATAGCAACCGAGCTTGAACAAATCACTTTATTACTATCATTTTTAGATGAAAATGCGTGTAGTTCGTTCTCCCAGTTCTTTATATACTGAATTTCTTCAAAAATTAAATAAAAGCCATCTTTATCAGTACTTCCTGATGCTGTTTTTATTAATTCAAACAATTCATCTAAAGAAAATTTATTAAATATTGGTATTTCTATAGATATATAACATATTTTATTTTGAGCTACACCTTTACCTATTAAGTGTTTTATTGTATGAAATGTCATAGCTGTTTTTCCTACACCTCGCAAGCCAAACATTACTATTGGTTTACTATCTTTTTCATCAACTTCTTTTTGAAAAAGCTCAAAATAGAGTCTTCTGGGAAGCTCGTCGTAATGACTATCTATTTCTCCCGATTTCCACCATGGGTTTTCAAATCTAATTCTTTTAATAATTTGTTCTTTTGGTATATTGGTAAAATTCATTTTCTAATGTTTTTTTAAGGTATACTTTAAATGGTACAATTATTCAATTATTCAATTATTCAATTATTCAATTATTCAATGGTACAATGGTACAATACTTTGATTAATAATTGATAACCGTTTGTTAATGTTAAAATTATAACTGTTTAGAGTGTGTCTATCTATTGTGGAATAATTAAAGTTTAAAATAAGTTTACGCAAATTGGTTAATTATTAATTCGTGAATTGCCTTAAAGATATAATATTGACATCATATTTTCAACTTTATTTGATAAATATATATATGTATACATACTTTGTTTGCCATATTTGTCTAATATATTGTATTTTACAAAATAATAATATTATTAATATATTTTTTAATATATATAAAAAAAATATTTTAATAATTATTTCTAATAATTATATAGGAAATTATAAATTACAAATTATGAATTGGTTTACACCTTATATAAGTTTCTTACAAAAAATAAATCGGAAAGTTATTTTTTAATATTATATTTGTTTAAAATAAAAGGCTTTTATTTATACTTTACGAACTTAAAAGATACTGATAGGGCATAAGCAATAAAATATATTGTATGTTTTTTTTATGAATATACTAATTAGTGTGCGTTCATAAAGTCAGCGAATTTATTGACCTTATTGATGCACACTAATTAAGTAGTCTAACAAAAGTTTTTCAATATTTAGATTTCGTTAATCTACATTCTGTTAGTATGTTAGCAGAATGCATAAGTAATTATTAAATAGGTCTAAGACCTAAGAATATAGATAATAATAAATTCACAATTTTTATATATGAATAAAATTCTAAATTCAAGAAGAAAGCCAGATTGGCTAAAAATAAAATTAGCCCAAAGTAGTACCTATTCTAAAGTAAAGAAAACTGTAAGAGATAATAATTTAAATACAATTTGCACTAGTGGCAATTGTCCAAATTTGGGCGAATGTTGGGATTCAGGTACAGCTACTTTTATGATACTTGGTGATATATGTACAAGAGCATGTAA
Source organism: Bacteroidales bacterium (assembly GCA_029938185.1). Taxonomy (GTDB): domain Bacteria; phylum Bacteroidota; class Bacteroidia; order Bacteroidales; family JAOZVK01; genus JAOZVK01. Next base: position 4,827 of record JAOZVK010000040.1, read on the forward strand.
GTTTTGCTCAGTAAAAACAGGTAAACCATTGGCTGTAGACACAAATGAACCAACACATACAGCAGAGGCTATAAAACTATTAAAACTAAAACATTGTGTTATAACATCTGTCGATAGAGACGATTTATTCGACTTAGGTTCCAATGCTTGGTGTAAAACTATAATAACTATAATAACTATAAATCCACGAATAACTATTGAGGCTTTAATTCCAGATTTTCAGGGCAAATATGATTTTATACAAAATATTATAGATTCAAAACCAAATGTAATTTCGCATAATATCGAAACAGTTGAAAGACTAACACCAGTAATCAGAAGTAGAGCTAAATATGAAACAAGTTTGGCAGTAATAAATCAAATATCAAAATCGGAAGTTATATCAAAATCGGGTATTATGTTAGGAATTGGTGAAACTGAAGAAGAAGTAATTAGAACTATGGATGATTTACTAAATGTTGGATGTCAAGTTTTGACAATAGGACAGTATCTTCAGCCAAGTAAAACCAATATTAAAGTATCTGAATATATTGAACCAAAGGTATTTTATAAATATAAAAAAATTGGTTTGGAGAAAGGTTTCAAATATGTTGAAAGTAGTCCATTAGTTCGTTCATCATACCGTGCCGAAAAGCACATATATACGAGACAGTGATATTATAAAAAAAAGTTGCCAACAAAAAAGCTAATACCACATATCTTATATACAGGCTTGTAAGAAGCAAACGTATTGATGGAAAATCCGGATACCCGTCAGAAGTTGGACAGTATTGTTTATCAGGTATTTCGTAACAGGATAAAAATCAATCCTGTTAAAAAAAAATAATGTCCAATACTAAACGTGTAGCCTAAAAAACTTACTTAGGAGTTGCTCAAAAATAAAATTACATTTTTAAAAACCTTATTTTTTGTTTTAACCTTAGTAGAAAAATGAAACGAACTATTATTATAAACCTTATTACCTTATTTTAAACGGATTAAATAAGGTAATAAGGTTTAGTAAACTTTGTATTTTTTTCTACTAAGGTTAAAAAATAGAAAATAAGGTTTTGAAACGATAAATTTTACATTATAAGAATATCTGTTAATAACCTTGATTACAATAACTTTCACAGTTAAAATGTCCGAATTATGATTAATTGGATTTATTTACACGGAAAAACTTTTTTTATCACAATATGGACAATTATTTAATGTATATTCTTGAATAATAACTACATCAGTGGACATCTTAAAGAGATATAAAGGGTCTATTTAACTGAAAAAATTGTGTAAGTAACTATATATTTATATTTTATAAAATGTTTAATTGTTTTTGAGCAACTCCTTAGTAAGCACCCATACAAAAGTTTTCACCTATTTAGTAAAGAGCTTACTTTTTGAAATACCGTTTATTATATATCTTGCGTAAGCAATATTAAATAGGTCGAAGACCTTACTTATTATTTTACAAAACGTTTACTTACTATATTATTTTCACTATTTTTTATTTTAAGTAAATAAATCCCTTTAGGTAAATCTGATATATCAATTGTTTTAGTCATTAGTTCACGTTTTTTCAACTCTCCTTTTGCTGAATAAATAGATATTTCTGTAACATTTTTCATTCCATTTATTGTTATTGTATTAACAGCAGGAACTGGATAAATTTTAACTTGAATATCATTGTCTAATTTATTCTCATCAGTCAGTGAGCTGAGTTTTAAAGTTGTTGCTTTATTATTTATAAGTAAATTTAAAGTAACATCTTGAGTAGTATTTAATGGTATTTCCATAAAAGTTGTTCCTTTTTCGGCTGGTGTAGCTGTACAAACTCCTACCAAATATTTATTATCGTTAATATTTGTTGCCGAAAGCATATTTCTGTCTAATATAACAGGTTCGCCCAAATCGCTTGAGTTTTCGGTAGCAATATTAAAACCATATAAATCGCCTTTTGAACGGAATACAATTTTATCTCCTTCAATAGAAATATCAACATCTGTATCTATGTTTTGTGCACTTTTATTGCTATTCTGAACAGGAAACTTAGTAATGAAATTTGCAGAATATTGCAATATTAGCGAAGCATCATAAGCCGAAACACCACCTACACCATCAACATTTGCAAGATTTTCTCTCCATGCTTCCCAAGTTAATTTGTCCGCTGTATGTAAAACAAATCCTACTGAATGTTGTAATGTTAAAGCTGCATCATAAGCTTGTACATAACCGTTTACATCAACATCGCCATACAAACAATTAACCGAAACTTTTGCCGTTTCTATATTCTCAACTTTTGTAGTGTTAAATAAAAAATCTGAAACATTTATATCAGAAGCTTTACAATCTTTTATTTTAAATTTAAGATTCAAAATTTTTCCTTTATCCGAAAAAGCTTTTGTTGTCATATAACTTACATAACACAAGCCCGCTTCTCTATTGTTTAGTATTACATTACCACCATTTGTAATACAACTGTTAAGATTATAATCAACATATTCTAATACATTAGAATCATATATTAATTTGAATTGGTAACTTATTGTATTAGCTTTTACATTTTCAGCCAAAACAGGAATAGTTATAATATCGCCATTAACACCATATGTATCATTGATATAAACAATTTGAGTTTGTGAAACACATTTTTCGAAAGTATAATCAGGATAAAACATTCTAAATATTGGAATTTGACCTAAAACATAATCTCCTTCGTTTCCAATGCATATTGTTGAAAAAAGATTGTTAGTACCAATATTAACTTGTTCTATTTTGAAATTATGAGCTATACTCAAACTGTTTAGTTTTGTATTTTCGGCTGTCAAATATAATAATTCAGAGTTTTGAGATAAATCAATTTCAGTTATGTCATTATCCGACATTCTAAGGTCTATCAGCTTTGTATTATTTGATAAATCTAATTCTTTTAAATTGTTTAGTTTACAATACAATGTTTCAAGTAATTTATTATTTGATAAATCTAATGAATTTAACTGACATCTGTAGGCTAACAATTCTTCAAGTTTGGTATTATTTGTTAAATCTATCGCTTTAAGAGGATTGCTATCACATGATAAACTTTCTAAATCTAAATTATTTGTAACATCAAGATTGGTAAAATTGTTGTCGCTACACATTAAATCTTTCAACTGTAAACAATCGTCTAAATTTAAAACACTCATTCCGTTTGAACGACATACTAATGTTTCTAAAACCGAGTTTGATGGAAAAGTATACAGCTCTTTAAGTTTGTTTTTACTACAATACAAATATTTTAGTTTTGTAAGTTTGTTCAAATCTAAATAAGTCAAATTATTTGTTCCACAATAAACAGTTTCGAGTAATGTATTTTTTGATAAATCAATTGTGCTTAAATTACCTGCATTTACATTTAAGTATTTTAGTTTTGTGTTATTTGAAATATCAAATCCAATTTTTGAAAAATCATTATTTCCACATCTAAGAGTATCTAAGTTGATATTTTTAGAAATATCAAAATCTGCAAGTTTATTTCCAACACATGATAAGTATGTTAAGTAGTTTGAGTTTTTAATATCCAAATTTACTATTTCATTATTATCACAATTCAAATGTTTTAGTTTTGTATTGTTCGATAAATCTAAATTAGTTAAATCGGCATATATAAGTAAATATTCTAAATCTACGCAAGTAGAAACATCTAAACTGGTAATTCCAGTAGTTGAATACGAAGTACTTGTTGCAATAGAAACATGTTTTAGTTTGGTATTACTTGTTAAATCTACAGTTTTGAAATTCCAATATCTACCTTTAAGAACTTCAAGGTTTGTAAGTTTTTCGATACCTTCAATAGTTTGAATATTGTTTGACCATCGACCAATCAAATTAAGTGTTTTGATATTTTTAGCTTCTTCACAACTTACTATACCATCGCTATTTGTATCATGTCCATCATTAATCAAATATTGCTCAAAAGTTTTATTTGTAATACAAGTATTAGCTATTTCACCAGTTTCGTGTTTCACTAATCTTCTATCATTAAGCATAAAAAGATTTCCTTTATTGTCAAATAATAAAGAATATATGCTATGATTTGACATTCCAAGTTCTTTTGTATCATAATGGTTAAATCTTGTTCCATCGTATTTTGCTAAATACCATGTTCCGCCTTTTCCAATTACCCAGTCTAGCGAACTAACCCATACATTTCCATTATCATCAACAGCTATATCTTGAACATAGTCTCCATTGAAATTACTATTATCAAAAAAATTCCATGAAGTACCATTATATTTAATAAACCCCTTTTCTTCACCACCGTATCCAAAATATACATCTCCATTTTTGTCAGAAGCAAAAGAAGTAAAATTAGAGTGGCTATTGTTCATAATGGCATTACCAGTGTTTTTATCAGTAAAAATTTCAAATTTATCTCCGGAATATTTTGCGAGACTGTGTATTTTCATTGGACCATCAAAACAATCAGCCCAAACATTTCCAAGTTTATCAGTTTCTATTCTTTCGATATAATCGCCAATTATTTTTGAATTACCACTATTATATACTGTCCAATTTGTACCATCATATTTTGCAATACCATGTCCCCATGAGCCAATCCAAACATTATCATTATTGTCGATTGTAAGCCCTTTTGGCGAAAATGGTTGTCCAGCTTTTAACTCTATCCACTTTTTACCATCAAATTTTGCAAAACCATAATTGTATGTATTTACTTTATATGTAACATATACATTATCTTTACTATCAATACCAAAAGCACTTACGCTACCTGTAAAAGAACAAAAATCTGGTAAACTTAGAAATGTCCAATTTTTTCCATCATATTTTTGTATTCCTTTAGCTGTTTTGCCCCATATGTTTCCTTTAGAATCTAATTTTAAATTTCCTGTAAAATTTATGGTTGCATTATAATCCTCAGAATAAATCAGTTTAGCTTTTTCACCTTCAATTGTATAAACTCCATTTTTTCTTGTAAAATATACATTATTATTCTTGTCAATGTAAGGAACTCCTGTATTATAACTACTATATTTCGTGAATTTTTTGCTTGAAATATTCAATTTTGTTACACCTAAATTATTAGCAGCATATACATTACCAAGTTTATCGGCAGCAAGAGTTGTGTAACCCCATATATATTCTCCAAATGCTTCATCTGAATAATCATACACTTTTTCGGTATCTTTATTTATCATACCAAGATGTCCATAACGAGAATGAGAAGCAAACCATACATTACCGTCTTTATCAGTAGCAAGACTTACAACATCGTTATCAGGAATATCCGAATTATCTTTGCTATAAACATTCCATGTACTTGTTCCATCAAACTTTGCAACTGCAAATTCACCAGTATTTTTTCTATTATTTGCAACCCATAGTTTGTTATTTCCGTCAATTGCAATACAATAGCTTATATTATCGGCAGCTAAAGAAGTTTCGGGAAAATTAGTGTTATCTTTGTTATATGCAGTCCATGTTGTTTTTCGGTCAAATTTGGCAACACCCTTTGTAGGCATTGCAAGCCAAATATTACCGTTTTTGTCAATATCAATATCTGAAATTCTATTGCTTGGTAAACTGGAATTTTCAGTATTATAAGTTGTAAAATCAGTTCCATCAAATTTCATCAATCCATTTTCGAGAGTCGAAATCCATATATTATCATCTGAATCTACTTTTAGTTCGGTAATATTACTTTCATCATAAGTAACTTTTCCTTTAAAATTTGAATTTTCAGACGTATATACAGTCCAATACTTTCCATCATATTTTACAAAATAGTCATTAAAACCAAAATAATGATTTCCTTTGCTATCTTTTACCATCGCATTTACATTGTTTGATGGCAATCCTTTGTAAGATTCTTTTACATAAAATTTGTTATTAAAATAAGTTTTTTCTCCATTTGTTACATTGTTGCTAATTTCGGACTCATAATAATATTTAGAAAATCCGGCTTTTATAAACTCCCATAATGGAGTCTTTTCCTGGGCATTTAATGATGTTCCAAATAAAATTGTCAATGCCAAACAAAAGATATAAATTTTTCTCATAATCTTTAATGTTTTAATTTAAAAAAAATAGTGTTAATATGGCTTATCAAGCCTAAATAAAAATTCACTTAATATTAAATAGATGCATTGAACTCCAAAAATGTTGCAAGTAAAAATCAAGTTGTGGTTTATGAATATCAAATTGTGGCGAAATGATGTGGGAATATGGTGTAATAAACTGTTACATAAAACTATATACATTTATGTATTTTATTAAAATGTGGCGAAAAGTTGTTAAAAAGTGGTGGAATTATGTAAGGAATTTAGGTTTTATTAAACTTTACTGTTCAATTTTTCTGATGGGGAACCAGAATGTGTAAGCAACAATAATTAAGTTGAAGACTTTAGTTTTTCAAGAATTTTGTCAATAATATTTTCAGGAAAAGTTTTTGATACAGGAACAGAAATTGAGAGTTTATCTATTGTAAAAAAATATTTTTGAGATTCACGCTCAACACTTATTATTTTATTTATATTTATAATGTATGACCTATGGCATCTAACAATAAAATCGTACTCGCTTAATTGTTCTTCTACTCGAGACATTGTTATTCGTATTAATCGTTTTTTTACTATATTTTCCTGAAGGAAGAAAATATTTACATAATTATCGTTTGCCTTAAAGCAAATAATATCAGAACTTAGAAGCGTAATTTGGTCTTTTAGTTTACCCGATTTTATTGTAACAGTATTTTGAATTACTGTTTCTTGTAATATTTCTTTTTTTTGGGATATATTGCTTAGTTCTTCAAATTTTAGTTTAAGTAAAATTCTATCAACAGCAACTATTGTAATTACTATTGGTAGCAAACCAACTGAAAAAGTATACAAAACGTAATGAAATACACTAAAAGGATTAAAATCATAAAAACCAGTTATACTTCCATAAATTCGGTTTAAAAGAGAAATAATTAATAAGTTTATCATTAAATAAATAAGGTGATAGCTTGCATTCCAGAATTTAAACAAAAAAAACTGTTTCCATACTAAAGGTATAAAATAGTAGCATAAAAAAAGTACAAAGGAAGTATTAAAACCAAAACCGGCAAGAAATAGATTTTTATATTTTATATTAAATTCGTTCAAATCAAATGGTTGGAAGAACCATAGAAAAGAAAAAACAAATATACCTGAAAATAAAATAATTGCAAAACGTATGTGTTTTAACTCATTAAAATCTATTTGACTTTTTAAATTCATTAATACTATATTAAGTAATTAACAATGAATAATGGAGAAATAACAATTTCGTTTATACCCAGAATCACAATAAGTTACAACTTTACAGAGAGTCTTTTTATACGATGACTGGCTACCAATTTTAAGTTAGCCGCTTTTTAACCGCAAAGTTACACAAAGTTCTGCTATCCGTAATCCATAATCCATAATCCATAATCCATAATCCATAATCCATAATCCATAATTCCCTATCTAAATTTTTTCAGTTTTTTTAATTTCTTTTTTTTCTATTATGTTGTTAATCAATGAAAATATTAGATAAAAGAAAATTATTATTGGTATTGCTAATACTTGTAATGTAATAATCAATACAACAGATAGGATTAAAAAAGTCAATTTTAATTTATTTTCCAATAAATCATCTTTACTAATTTTTAATGAAAACATTGGAACTCCAGATATTAGCAAAAATGAAGTTATAAAAATCAATGGTAAAAGAAAATAAACTTTAACAATCAATGTTTCAATAAATATTAATGCTAAAAAAAAGTAAATATTTGAACTCAAAGGTAGTAATAGACTGTCTGGATTAAAATCAGATATTATTGGTAATGAGGCAATAAGTAAACCATTTGCAGTAGTTGCTAAACCTAAAAATGAATTGGTTTGGCTATCATCTATATTAAATTTTGCTAATCTAATGCCTGAAAATATAACTATTGTCAAAGGTGATAATAATAATAATATTTGACCTGTTGGTAAATCAAAAGAAAACTCATTTACACGTAGTGCGAATTTCATCATTTGATAAATAATTACAGTAGGAGCAATTCCAAAACTTATCATATCTGCCAATGAATCTAATTGCTTTCCAATTTTTGTACGAGCATTTAGTATTCTTGCAAAAAAACCATCAAGAAAATCAAGTACTACTGCCAGAAAAATTAAATATGAAGCAGTTATCAGCCCAGATTTACCTTCAAATGATAATATTACTGCCAATGAACCGGCAAATATGTTTAAACAAGTTATTAAGTTAGGAATGTGACGTGTTATTTTATTTGACTCTTGCATATTTATAGCGTTATGAAAATATTTACAAAAATATAATATTTATTTACATATTTCATATTATTTATTACAATATGTAACTTAAAAATTTTATATATTGTATTAAACAATTATTGCGCCAAATTTATAATTAAGGTCATTGGTCTTTTTAATCTTGTTTAGTAAAAATATATAATTAATTGAATTTCAAGAAATAAATTTGATATTAAATAGGTGAAATTTTGGATGGGCATTTGCATACACTTAATTAATAATAAAAAAAGTTCAACCTGCATTTTTTAATTTATCAAGAATTTTTCCACTTTTAATTTCACTCATAAAGTCGTCCCACAAATATGAAGCATCTTTTTCTTTCAATCTTTTCTTAATTTCATCTTTATTTCTGTTTATAGTTTCGGTGAAAACTCTTAGAAGCTTTAATTTATTGTCTTTTAAATCGTCTAATTCTTTGTTTGAAAATCTTGATGTTAAATCCTTATACAAAGGTTCAATAATGCATTCACATTTTATTTTATCATCTTTTGATAAATTACCTGAACAATATTTAGTTTTAAGGTCGCTAAGCGAAATATCCATTTTGACAGTTTCTTTAACCTTTTTCATAATTTTATTATCCTTATTATATGAAATAACTCCCGTAGTATACAAGTATGCAAACAAAGCTGCAACTACAATAAAAAATCCAATTATTTTAAATAATTTTTTTACTATAAATTTCAAAATCAAAATAACTGTGATAAAAGCAAGTGATACGATAATTACATTGGTTATATTTATTTCCATAATTGTTTAGTTTATAAATTTGAATTCCACAACTTGTCTGTTTCTATTTTATCTAAAACAATAAATTTTTCAATTGTATTATTTACAGATTTTTTACTTTTTTCAATAATCTTGTTTATACGATTAAGCCCCTCAACTGATTCGGCAGCCTGTTTCTCATCTTCAATAATAGATTTTAATTTTATATTTTTCGATTTTTTTCTAAATATTTCAATAACATAACTGGTAAAAAAATTACCTACTTGGGTCAAACTATATTTTTTTATATCAAATATAGGAATAATTTTGTATATAATTTCATTTTTTGAATCAAAATCGCGGTAAATTAATCTATAATTTGTTATAATACCGTCAATATGAAAACTATCAAGCAAGAAATATTCATTTTTTAAAGGATAAATATTATTAAAAACTTGATTTACAATTGGTTTAAATTTCTCAATTTTTGATGAATGGTATAAAAAAATATTATTATACAAATCAATATGTTTTGACGAATGCCATATTTTTTCGGTATAATCAATCAAGTTGTCAATATTCACATTAGGAATAAAATTATTTGAGTAATCGTAGTCTAATGTATTAAATTTCAACTTGTTTTTTAACAAAATATTATTACAATTCTCTTTGTTACTTGAAATTAATTCAATATAATTATTTTCAAGTTTCTCCCATTCCTTAGCTTGGATAAGTTTTGTAACAATTTCCCAATCGCTTTTCCAAAACTTATATTTATTATAATTTATTTGATATTTAAGTTTTAAAACTCTCTCTTTTTTAATTTTAAATAAAGGTATTAATTCAAAATTTTCATTTTCAGATTCTCTAACAAATATTCTGTAGTTTGTTAAAACAAAAAGTGAGTTATCGGTTTTAATAAAATACTCTCCCTTGATAAAATAATATTTTTCAAAAATTTGCTTTACTATTGAATAGAAAAAATGTATTATTAAACCATATGAGCTGTTATTATTTGCAAGTTTTAAAAAATCAATATTAAGATTATTTAATTCATTCAATTTGCCCGAAATCCAAATACTATGAGTAAATTCAAAAAAAGTCCTAAGAGTTTTTATTGGTAATTTATTGTTTATTTTCTTCTTAACTTCTTTACTATATGTTTTTTTAACTATTACAGCTTTTGGTTTTACAAACTTAGTAGTTTGAAGATTTGAGATTTTAATTTTTTTAAACTCTTTAATTAATTGACTACAATTACTATACCTTTTTGTATAATCATTATCCAAACATTTTTTAACTAAAAAGTAAGATGAAATAGATCTTTTTTTAATTAACTCTAAGTCTGCAATTTGCCCAGTCATCATTTCAAGAATAATCAAAGCCAATGAGTAAATATCGGCTCTGGCATCAACTATATTTCCTTTGGTTTGTTGTTCGGGGGCGGCATATCTTGGTGTACCAACTTTTACCATGTAATCATCAAAATAATCTGCTGATGCTAATCCAAAATCAATAATTTTCACATTATCACCTTTGTAAGTTAGCAGAATATTATCGGGTTTTAAGTCTCTATGATATATTTGTTTTTTATGGACATATTCAAGTGCTTGTAGTGTTTCTATTATTATTTTTTTTATTAATTCTCCACTTTTAATACCATTTTTGTCTATTAGTTTTGTCAATGGTCTACCATCAACATATTCCATATAATAAAAAATTCCATGATTATCTTTAGATTTACCCAAAATCCTTACAATATGTGGGTGGTCAAGATGATATGAATTTTCAAATTCTCTGTAAAAAAGCTTTATATAACTATTATTGTTTTTAAATTCAGGTTTTAATCGTTTCACAATAATCCATTTGCCATAATATTTTGCTTTTTGTATTAAACTCATATTACCCTGAGTATCTAAATCCTTAAAATCGGTAAATGCTTTTGTTACAAAAGAGTGTTTAGAATCTGAATTGTTGCTCGAAAATCCAGATTCCAAAGTTTCACCACCTATTGGTTGATTACTTGTAAAACCTGAATTGTTATTGCTTATATTGTCTGTTTCAATAAACCCTGAATTATCTAAATTGGTATTATCAACTTGTTGTTCAAATCCAGACAAATTAGTATTTGAATTTGTTTTTTTTGTTTTTATTCGACGAAGTTCGTTCTCAATCAAAAAATTTAGTACTTTTTCATCAATACCAATTTCATTAGCTTGTTCGACTAAAAAAATACGTTCGTCAGCACTTATTATTCCATCGGAACAAGCTGATTTTATTAATATATGTAAAACTTCAATATTCAAAATTATATAATTGTTTTTATGGCTACCAAGATCTTCGAACTATTTACTTTTAAGACAACTTAGACGTTTTTTTAACCGCAAAGTTGCACAAAGTTTGACGCAAAGTTCTGCAAAGGTTCACTTTATGATTGTAACCATTTGAAGAACAAGAGAATCCAACCTTACGTGGATAGCCGAAATTTTTAAGCTAATTCAACATAAATAGTAAAAATAAATTTGTGAGTAAACAAACTTTAAGAACCGAAATATTTCGCTAATATAACAATTCTTTACTATAATATACTCTAAACAGTTATAATTTTAACATTAACAAACTATTATCAATTGTTAATCAAAGTATTACACCATTGTATCATTGAATAATTGTAGCATTTAAAGTATAAATAATTTTGCAATTAGTTCTCATTTTCTACAACTTTTTAAAAACACACAAGTATATATATTTTTGCTTTCTACAAAATTCTTATGGCTTCAAATTTGTTATCATATAATAAGGAAATATTTTCACAAAAGTTTTCCTTCATTATATTAAATTATAATATAAAATTTTTGGCTACACGTATAGTATTTGGACATTATTTTATTTTTTGACAGGATTAACAGGATTGATTTTTATACTGTTACGAAATTCCTGAAAAACAAGGTTGTCCAACTTATGACGGGTAGCCGAAATTTTAGTCTTAATACACTACAAAGTTATTTTATAATTTGAAAAATAAGTAAAAAGTGCTACCTTACATTTTTTATAGTAATTTTAATCCTATAACTGTTATAAATTATTTGATGTTAAAAAAAAATTATGTTTAAAACTTTTTATTCAGAATTTGAAAAGCTGGAGCTTGCATATTCAGAGGGGGGAACTGTTAATGACTATATAAATATAATTAGAAATTGTGGTAATTATATTGAAAGTTGTATGAACTATTTTATAGTAAACTTCCATGTTTCATTAAACAGTGACAAAGATAGACTAAAATATCTTTCAATAGAAAAACAACTTATAAAACCTGCAATCACATATAATACATTAGGCGTTTTTATTGGGTTAATAAAAAAACTTGAAACCGAATTTTCTTCACATGAATGGATTCACCCCTCAATTCCAGTATATCTTAATAAGGCAAATATATTAAGAAATATGTACTTGAATGTAAAAGTAGAAAATGGTATCAATGAGAAAAAAATGACTATTGAATTAGATGCTGATGAAATGCTCTACTTTACACAAAAAATATTGTATTTATTTAAATTTCAAGATAAATACATTAATTCTTTTGGTTTCGATTTATCCAATTTCTTAATATATAGTTCAATAAAAGAGAGATTTGAAAGTGCATCAAAAGAAGAGCATTACAATCAGACAGTTTATGATGCTCATAAAATTATGCCAAGTTTACTCCAGAATTTTTTAGATAAAATATATATTAATAGTGAACTTGCAGAAAAAGAGCAAATTATAAAAATTACTCAACAAAATAATAAACTTTTTAATTCAGATTTGGAAGTTAAGAGTATTTTAGCCGAATTTCTTAAAATTAACTGGAGCGACTCTAATAATGAAGTTATTAATAAGCTTGTTAGCAATGTAGAAATACTACAAAGTACATCTTTAAGCAAGAAAAAAAGTTTTGCTCAACAATACTTAAATGTTATTGACAGCTTAATAGTTTTTCTAAAAAATAAAGACTTAAACAATATTTTAGAATTTGCCAATATAGTAAAGAAAAAATATTTGCAAAGTGGAAGTATAATCAAGCATGAAGATGATGTTTATTTTAAAAAAGCAGCCAAAGAACTGGGTATTCGAAAAATGACCGGCGAAAGTCTTGAAAAAAGTATAATTAAAACTATAGAAAATAAGATTACTGTATTCCAAACTTTTTATGAAGAAAAAAATCATGCACAAAAAGTTAATAATGAAAAACATGTAGCAAATCTTTTTAAATATGCATGTTTGAAATTTAATGATAATAATTTTGAAGAAGCAATTTCAGACCTTAGCGAAATTATTGAAGCAAAATTTAATGTTGCATTTTATTATATATATAGAGGAATAGCATATCAAAAAACAGGACAAGATAGAAAAGCCGAAAAAGACTTTAAAAAAGCATTAAGTATTAATCATAAACTTGAGTTTTATTTTTATAATATGGGAGTTGCAAGATATGAAGCAAATGACTTTTTATCAGCAATAGTTGAATTTGATAAAGCTTTGACATACAAAAACAACGACCCTGATATATATTTTTATAAAGGTATTGTTTTAAAGCAGTTAAATATGATTAACGAAGCTCAAACAGCCTTTAAAAAAGCAATTGCTATAGCTCCTAAGCATTCAGGTGCAATACACGAATTTGATAAAATACTTAATGATAAAGTCTTCGTTGAAAAAAATAGAATGAAGAAAAGGAATATTTCAGTTTTATTTAAATATGCTTGTTCAAAATTAAATGATAAGGATTATTCAAAAGCTTTAATCGACCTCAATTCAATTATAGAAATAGAACACGACATTGCTTTTTATTATGTTTATAGAGGTATTACTAATAGTTTGCTTAACAATAATATAGAAGCTGAAAATGATTTTCAATATTCATTAAAAATTAATCCCCGTAGAGATTTTTATTACTATAACCGAGGACTTGCTTATTTTGAAGCTCAAGCATTCATGCAAGCAATAAAAGAATTTGATAATGCGATTACACTTAAACAAGACCAAGCTGATTATTATTATTTTAGAGGATTGTCTTATGATAAATTAAAAGACACTAAAAAGGCTGAAAAAGAATACCTAAAAGCATTAAACATTAATCCAAGCCATACGGAAGCTCCTCGTAGCATAGAAAAATTAAAATTAAAAGAAATAAAAATAGTTAATGATGAAAACCTTAGTTTGATACTTAGTAACTTGTTCAAATATGCATGTTTAAAACTTAATGAAAATGATTTTGAAGATGCTATTGTAGATTTTAACGAAATAATTAATTTAAAAGCAGATGTTGCTTTTTATTATATATATCGTGGTATAACATATGAAATACTCAATAAACCAAGAGCAACTATTGCTGATTATAAAAAGGCATTAAATATTAATCCTTCAAAAGATTTATTTCATTTTAATAAAGGCATGGCGTATTACGAAGCCGGTAAATACGAAAGAGCAATTAGAGAGCTAAACATAGCTATAAATATTAATAAAGATGTACCTGATTTTTATTTTTATACAGCTCTTATCTATGAAAGTGCTGGTAAAATTGGAAAAGCTATCTCGGCTTATAATCTTGCTTTGGAAGTATTTCCAGGACATGTTGAGGCTAAACGCAAAAAAGTAAAATTGATTGAAAAACAAACTAATATTGAAAAACAAATTCAAAAAAAATATTCTGATTTTTCAAATGCTCACGAATTTTTTGAGAATGCACGCTATTTTTTAAATGAAAAAGAATACGAAAATGCTATTTTTGAATTAAATAAAGCAATCAATATACTACCAAATGCTGCTTTTTACTATGTTTATAGAGGAATGGCTAACGAAAAAACAAGTAATTATATTGGTGCTGATAAAAACTATTCTACTGCAAAAAGACTAAATCCTGATTCAGCTATGTTTTATTTCAATAAAGCAAAAGCCGAATTTGATTCTGGTTTTTTTGAAAAAGCACTTACTGAAATTAATAAAGCAGTTGAAATAAATGAAAAATTTGCTTTTGTAAATTATCGTATGAGAATATATAAAAAACTACACAAAAAAAAGGAATTTGATAATGATATGAGAAAATGTCAAATTTTACAAAAAAAAGAAAATTTAAACTAAAGTCTTTGAGATTATTAGGAAATTACGAATTATGAATTATGAATTAGTTTACACCTAAGCACCCATAAGTAATTAACAATGAACAATGGAAAATTAACAATTTTGCTTACGCTTGATAAACAGCATAATAATAAAAACAAAAGTGTTGTTTTTATATATCGACCTACTTACAAAAGTTTTTACCTATTTAGTATAGAGCTTACTTTTTGAAATACCGTTTA
>JAOZVK010000041.1 GCA_029938185.1 Bacteroidales bacterium
GTTTACTTTAACTTTATGGTTGCAACCACTTGAAAAACAATTGTGTCCAACCTTATGTGGGTAGCCCATACTTGTCTTCAATTTTACTTATAATTACTTTTAATAAATTAACAAAAAAAACACCAAGATTAAGTAGGTCAATATATAAAAATGATACTTTTGTTATTTATATTATGTTGTTTATCAGGCGTAAACAAGATTGTTCTTTGTCTATTGTTCATTGTTAATTACTTAGATAGAAGCCAAAATTATTAATATTGTATCCAATATCTTATTTTTATTTAGAATAAATATATATAAAGCTATATTTGCATCATATGTTTTACAAATACAAATCTACATATACGCCTGTATTTCAAATACATAGTGTTTATTTTTTTTTTGCATAAAATAAAATCATACATGTATATTTTTTTATTAATTTGATAAGTTGTAAATTCGTACTCATTAAAAAATATTTTTAAGGAAATGTAATGATTTTTTAATTAGATATTATGTTATGAGTGTAAAATGGTTTTTCTATTTTTCGCTTCGCAATATTTTAAAAAGTATCTATATAAAATCACTTACTATATATTAACGGAAGGGGTATATTTATGAAATTAACAAGACGAGATTTTATTAAAAAATCCGCTGTTGCATCGGCAGCTGCCGCAATAGGACTAAGTCTTCCCATAGAATTAAAAGCAGAACAAAAAAAAGTCGAAAGCGAATGGCGCTGGGACAAGTCTGTTTGTAGATTCTGTGGAACAGGTTGTGGAATTATGGTTGCTACAAAAAATGATAAAATTGTTGCTGTAAAAGGAGATCCTGCAGCACCAGTAAACAGAGGATTAAATTGTATTAAAGGTTACTTTAATGCAAAAATAATGTATGGATCAGATAGATTAAAAAAACCATTACTAAGAGTTGATGCTAGCGGTAATTTTAGCAAAAACGGAAAATTTAAACCTGTAAGCTGGAAGCGTGCATTTGATGAAATGGAAAAACACATCAAAAAGTCGCTAAAAGAATTAGGTCCAACAGGAATAGGTGTTTTTGGTTCAGGACAATATACCGTACAAGAAGGATATGCAGCTGTAAAATTAATGAAAGCTGGTTTCCGTTCAAACAATCTTGACCCAAATGCAAGACATTGTATGGCATCAGCAGTAGCTGGATTTATTCAAACATTTGGTATTGACGAACCATCAGGCTGTTATGATGATATTGAATTAACCGACACCATTATATCATGGGGTGCCAATATGGCAGAAATGCATCCTATTTTATGGTCAAGAATTTCGGATAGAAAATTAACGAATCCAGATAAAGTAAAAGTAGTAAATTTAACTACATTTACTAATCGTACTTCTGATTTAGCTGACATAGAGATAATATTTAAACCACATACCGATTTAGCAATTTGGAACTATGTTGCTCGCGAAATTGTATATAACAATCCAAAAGCAATTGATAAAGCATTCGTTGAAAAATATACTCAATATGCTGCTGGAGTTGTTGATACAGGTTACGGTTTAAGAAAACCAGACCATGCAAAATTCACTGACAAGGAACGTGAAACAATTAAAAATGAAGTATCAAAATCCATATCAAAAGCCGAAGGTGTAACATTAGGTTACATGGGATACAAAGAAGGCGATACTCTTGAAATGAAAAATAGAAATAGTGCTGGAAAACATTGGGCTATTACTTTTGATGAATTTAAAAAAGGGCTTGAGCCTTATACATTAGATTTTGTTGCTGAGTTATCAAAAGGTGATGCAAGCGAATCAATAGACGATTATAAGAAAAACCTAAAATCTCTTGCCGATTTATATATTGAAAAAGGACGTAAAGTAGTTTCGTTCTGGACAATGGGAATGAATCAACACACAAGAGGAACATGGGTAAACGAACAATCATACATGGTTCACCTATTATTAGGAAAACAAGCTAAACCAGGAAGCGGTGCATTTAGTCTTACAGGACAGCCATCTGCTTGTGGTACAGCACGTGAAGTAGGTACATTTGCACACAGATTACCTGCGGATATGGTTGTTAAAAATCCAAAACATCGCGAAGTATCTGAAAAAATATGGAAACTACCTGCAGGAACACTAAATCCAAAAGTAGGTACACATTTTATGAAACTACATAGAGATATTGAAGATGGTAAAATAAAATTTGTGTGGGTACAAGTAAATAACCCATATCATAATTCAGCTAGTGCAAAGCACTGGATAAAAGCCGCTCGCGAAATGGATAATTTCATTGTTACAAGCGAATGCTATCCTGGTGTTTCAGCAAAAGTATCCGATTTGATATTACCAACAGCAATGATTTATGAAAAATGGGGAGCATATGGTAATGCTGAAAGACGTACCCAACACTGGAAACAACAAGTTACTCCAATCGGTGATGCTATGCCTGATGTATGGCAAATTGTTGAACTCTCAAAAAGATTTAAAATTAAAGACGTATGGGGAGCACAAGAAGTTCCTGGTATAGAAACTGGTTTACCCGATGTACTTAGCTCTGCTAAAGAAATGGGATACAATCACGAAACAACTCTATACGATGTATTATTTGGAAACGATGAAGCTAAAAAATTCAAAACAGATGACCCTATTGGAAAAGGATTTTTAAATACAGAAGCTGTTGGTGACGGTAGAGATATCAAAGGTTCAGACGATAAATCTTGGAAAGGTTACGGATACTTCATCCAAAAATATTTATGGGAAGAATATCGCAAATTTGGCTTAGGACACGAACATGATTTAGCCGATTTTGATACTTATCATAAAATAAGAGGCTTAAAATGGCCAGTTGTTGATGGAAAAGAAACCCAGTGGAGATTCAACTCAAAATATGACCCATATGCTAAAGAAGCCGGAGTTGGTGATTTTGCTTTCTATGGTAAAGCTTTGAAAAAAATTGGTCAAGGAACATTGAAAGGACTTGATAAAGACAAAGAAAAAATTGGTTTAGCAAATAAAGCCAAGATATTTTTTAGACCATACATGGATCCACCAGAAATGCCAGATAAAACATATCCATTATGGTTATGTACAGGACGTGTTCTCGAACACTGGCACACAGGAACAATGACTATGCGTGTACCTGAATTATATCGTGCAGTTCCTCAAGCACTCTGTTATATGAACCCTGAAGATGCTAAAGCATCTGGACTAAAACAAGGCGATGCTGTTTGGATTGAATCAAGAAGAGGAAGAGTGAAAACTCATGTTGAAACCAGAGGACGAAACCGACCACCAAAAGGTCTTGTATATGTTCCATGGTTCGACGAAAAAGTATTAATCAACAAAGTTGTACTTGATAATACTTGTCCTATTTCAAAAGAAACAGACTATAAAAAATGTGCAGTTAAAGTTTATAAAGTATAAGTAAATAGTCTAACAAAAGTTTTTCGACATTTATATTTTGTTAAATTGCATGTTATTATGAATATTAATAGAATGCATAAGCAATATTAAATAGGTCGAAGACCTTAACTTTAATTATATAGAATTAGACAGCTTCATAGTTAAGCTGTCTGTTAAATTATTTGTATGGTTATGGATACTAACAAAAAAGATATGTCGAGAAGGAATGCAGTTAGAAAAGTTTTTCAAGGTGCAGGTTTTTTAGGAATAGGAGGATTAATGTGGGGTGGCTTTATTGATAAAGCAAAAGCATCTGATTTGACCCTAAGACCACCTGGTGCAATTGATGAAAAAGATTTTATTAAATCATGTATCAAGTGTGGAACATGTGTAGAAGCATGTCCTTATGAATCTCTGAACCTTGCTAAACCTGAGGACGATGTTCCAATTGGTACACCTTATTTTGAACCTAGAGAAATACCATGCTATATGTGTCCCGATATACCATGTGTTCCAGTTTGTCCAACTGGAGCTTTGGATATAAAAAGTGTTACAACGCAAAACCAAGAAACTAAAGAAGAAAAATTAGACATCAATAAGTCTAAAATGGGAATTGCGGTTGTTGATACAGAGTCATGTGTAGCATATTGGGGAATACAATGTGATGCTTGTTACAGAGCTTGTCCATTGTTAGACGAAGCTATTACTTTAGTTTACGAAAAGAATGAAAGAACAGGTAAACATGCGTATTTAAAACCAGTAATACATAACGAAATTTGTACAGGATGCGGAATGTGCGAACATGCTTGCATTACAGAAAAATCTGCAATTTTTGTTTTACCAGTTGATATTGCAACGGGTGCAGTGGGCAACCACTATATAAAAGGCTGGGATAAAGATGATGAAAAAAGGGTAAAAGATGCTAAAGAAAATGAATCTGAAGAAACAGATGGTGCTATGGATTACCTTAATAACTGGGAGGATTTATTAGATGAAGAACGCTAAATTTCTTATATTAAGAAGAATTGTACAAATATTAATTTTAGTACTTTTTTTTGGTGGCAATTACTGGGGATGGAAAATTCTTCTAGGAAACTATAGTTCAGCCTATGTTTTTGAATCATTCTATTTGGCCGACCCATATGCTGTTATACAAATGACATTTGCAGGCGTAATATTGGCTACAGATATTTATATTGGAGCCTTAATTATTGTATTATTTTATGCACTGATAGGTGGAAGAGCTTTTTGCAGTTGGGTGTGTCCAGTAAATATAATTACTGACTTTGCACACTGGATTAGACGAAAAACAAAAATGAACCAAGCAGATATAAAAGTTCCTGTAAAAAGAACAATAAGGTATTGGATACTTGCTCTAGGTATTATAGTTTCAATACTTACAGGAGTTGCAGCGTTCGAGTTTGTTAGCCCTATTTCTATATTACACAGAGGTATAATATTTGGTTTTGGATTTGCTTGGACAGCAGTTCTACTAATACTTTTATTTGATATTTTTGTTCTAAGAAATGGTTGGTGTGGATATGTGTGTCCATTAGGAGCCTTTTATTCTATAATAAATAAAATAAGTATTATTAAAGTACAACATACACACGATAAATGTACATTATGCATGAAATGTGTTGCAATATGTCCCGAAAGACAAATTTTACATATGATTGGGAAAGAAACAACACAAGTTAAATCAGGAGAATGTACAAATTGTGGACGTTGTATTGATGTTTGTGATGATAATTCACTTAAATTTTCTATAATAAAATTCAAAAAAAATAAATAGGAGGATATTATGATAAAAAAATTATTAATATTTGCAGTTTTATCAAGTTTTTTGCTAATGTCTTGCAAAACTGATGATGGTAAAAATGATACTAACAATGATAAAGCAATTGATGAAAACACATTAGGACTTAGCGAAACCGCTTTGTTATCCGATGATGTTAATATTGGTGAAATGAAAAAATATAGCGAAGCTGCAGCTGGTACTAGTCAAATGTCAGAAAGATCATTTGAAAATGCACCACCTATGATACCTCATAGCGTACAAGGTTTTCTTCCAATCAAAATAGATGCAAACCAGTGCCTTATGTGTCATATGCCTGATAAAGCAGAAGCAATGAAAGCAACAGCTATTCCTCATTCTCATTTTATAAATTACAGACCTGGAATTAAGGAAACTGATGGTATGTATTCTGTAGATGCTAAAAACAATGAGGTTGTAAATAAAGATTTGGCTGGTAAACTTGATCATGCAAGATTTAATTGTACCCTATGCCATTCGCCACAAACTGATGCTAAACTAAATGTAACAAATACATTTAAAGCTGAATTTAGAAATGAAGGAGATAAGAAAAAATCTAATCTTGATAAAAATATTGGTGAAGGTGTTAAATAAAAATAGAATGTATTAGCAGTCTTAATAGGACTTAGAACTTAATTTACTTTTTATAAAATGGATGGTATCAACCATCCATTTTTTTTTTATTTTGGACAATATAAATTTTTTGTTAGCTGGTCTTATAAAAACTAATAAATTACAACAATATTATTAACTCTGATACTTAGTATCAGTGATTTATTTTTGATATACTATTGTTTGAATTTATTTATATTTTTATATTGTGCTTCCCTATCCTCAACTGTTTTCAATGGTAAATTTTTTTGTGATTTTTCATCGTTTATAATTATGTCTATCAAGTAATTGTCTAATTACTGTTCGACTTACATTTATATTATATTTCTTGTATATTAGTAAAGATATTTCTTCTTGCTTTAAATTTGTCCATACCAATTTTCCATCCAATGGGTTTCCTGCTGTATGATCTGTTAAAACTGATAGAAACATATTGTATATGTTTGGAATAGTTTCGATATAAGATTTTTGTCCTGCTCCTTGCTTTCTAATTCGCTCAACACCAAATCATTTTGCACCTATTTCTTTGCTATCTCTATATATTGTTTTCAAATTTATTCCCAACAGTTCGGAAATACATTTTTTACCACCAGAACCTAATAGCTCTGCTTGTAATGTAGCAAAACTCCTTTTGTCTTTTTCATGTAAACCATCAAAAAACAATTTTATTTTTTTTCTTCTTTATGTCCATATTTTCTCATAATATTTTACCTTTGTGCTGAAACAAAGATAGAAATATATTTTATAAATCAGGCATTTATTTAATATTGATTCATTAATAGTTTAATTATCAAATAGTTTTAAGTTCGAAAAGTAGAATTATAAAAAAAGAGACTACAACAATAAAGTCATATCGGAATTTTTATTACAAAATAGTACAAAGTTTTTTATTATAGATAATCAACAGATTAGAACCACAAAACCAGAGAAAAAAGTTAGTATAGTGAAACAAGTCATAAGTTTCTTTAGTATTATTTAGACATGATTTACATGTTTAGAATATCCTGTTAATCATGTAAAATTATTACATTTATAAACTTAAGCAATTTATGTCTTAATACAATAGTAAGCACCCATACAAAAGTTTTTACCTATTTAAGTTTGTAAAGTTATAACTTATTGTAATTCTGGTGTAAACAAAATTATCAATTGTTTATTATCAATTGTCAATTACTTAGTATAGAGCTTACTTTTTGAAATACCGTTTTTTATATATCTTGCGTAAGCAACATTAAATAGGTCGAAGACCTTAGTTTCACAAAACACGGAGCAAACCGTAAATATTTTTTGATTGCACAGGACGGTTGGCTACTTACTATGCGCTCGGCTGGTGTTTTTTCACCTGCCGCTTATTACTTGTTCTCTTACTGTCAGGTGAAAACCCTGGCAGTCGTAACTTTTTGATAAATAATTTAGTTATCAAATAGTTTTAAGTTTGTAAAGTGTACCTAATTATTTTTTAATTATAAAGGAATTGATTCTACAACAATAGAGTCATATAGGGATATTTATTGCAAAATAATATAAAGCATTTTATTATTGATATTAAATAGATTAGTTCCACAAAACCAGAGAAGAAAGTTTGTATAAAAATACAGAGATTAAGCTTCTCACAATTTTATTTACACATGAAAAAAATTTTTTTAGGAGGAACAAAAAACAATTCACTTTGGCGTGAAGATTTCAAGAAATTATTAGATGGAAAAAATTACAATTTTGTTGAAGATGAAAATGAAGAGAAGAATACTTGTGATTTCTTCATCTATATACTTACACCAAAACATAACAATTACTTCCCAATAGCAGATGTTGTAGATAATTCAAATAAAAGAAC
The DNA here is from genome assembly GCA_029938185.1 of Bacteroidales bacterium. Lineage (GTDB taxonomy): Bacteria > Bacteroidota > Bacteroidia > Bacteroidales > JAOZVK01 > JAOZVK01. The sequence goes on from JAOZVK010000041.1 coordinate 7,628, forward strand.
TGACATTACAATTTTATGTATATTACAAAATGATGGAGATACCATTTATACTAAGTTTCAGACAAAGTCAATGAATGCAGTAAGAAAAATGGTAAAAAATAATGGAGCAAGTGTGTTTTCTGATTTAGAGGCAGTTGTAGATTTTCTTGAAAGGAAATAGTTTTTTTTGTAAAAGCATAAATACTGTTACAAAAGTTTTTCGACATTTACTTATTCATAACTTGCTGATTAAGTTGTCTATGTACTAATGCGTAAGCAACTATAAATAGGTCGAAGACCTTACTACTGTATTAAGACGTAAGTTTATAAAGTTTTTAAATATAATAATTTGACAGGATTTACAGAATTAACAGGATATTTTAAACATGTAAATCATGTAAATCTTGTCTAAATAATACTAAAGAAACTTATGACTTGTTTCACTACGAACTAAAAAACTGTGTCTTTTTTTTAAGTTAAAGTATAAACTTGAACTTTATTTATAACTTTGCAATGCATAAACACAATATCAAGTTTATACAATATCAAATTTATACAATATCAAATTTATACAATATCAAATTTATACAATATCAAGCATTAAACATTTTATAATAAAAAATAAAAAATGAAAGTATTTCTTGGAGGAACAGTAGCTGATACTACTTGGCGAAATTATATGATGCCAAAATTAAAGGTTGATTATTTTAATCCTGTTGTAAAAGAATGGGACAATAAAGCATACGAACGTGAAATTTATGAAAGAAAACATTGTGACATATGTTTATATGTATTGACTCCCAGAGCAGTAGGTTGGTATTCTTATGCCGAAGTTGTTGACGATTCATATAAAAAACCAGATAATACTATTTTTTGTTATATAGAAGAAGATAGGGATAAAAAATTTACTGATGAGCAAATTAAGGAGCTTAAAGAAATAGGAAAAATGGTTAAGGCAAATGGAGCCGTTTTGAAAGAATCGCTTGATGATGTGATTGCTTTTCTTAATACTGCTGATATTGAAGAAAGTGCAATTGAAACTTCAAAAGAACTTAATAATGTGTTTATTTCTTATGGAAGAAGACATAGTTTGGGTTTTGCTCGCAAATTATATAACAATCTTACAGACAAAGGTTATGATGTTTGGTTTGATATGAATGATATACCACTTGGAGTTGATTTTCAACAACAAATTGACGATGGAATAAAAAAAGCTGATAATTTTATATATATTATTTCTCCTCATTCAGTAAAATCAGTTTATTGTTTGAAAGAGGTAATCCTTGCCCTAAAGTATAATAAAAGAATTATTCCTCTTCTACACATTGAGCCTAACGATTGTTGGGATAAAATGCATCCTGTTATTGGAAAATTGAATTGGATATATTTCCGACAAACAGAAAATTTTGATATACCACTTGAAGAATGGGAGTTTATTGATGATTTTGATGCAGGATTTGCTGGTCTTACAAGCTTAATTGATAGCCATAAGGATTATCTTAGACTACACACTTATTTTCTTGACAAAGCATTATCATGGGATAAATACCATAATTCTTCAAAATACTTATTGATAGGAAAAGACAGAGAGATTGCTGAAAATTGGATATTGAAAAAAACTTTCAGATTAGAGACAGGACAAGAGGTTCAAGCTCCAACCACACCAACCGATATACACGCAGAGTACATATGCGAATCCAAAAAAAATGCAATAAATTTACTTACAGATGTATTTATTTCTTATTCAAGAGAGGATATTGAAGTAAAAGAGAAAATCCAAAATTCTTTAAACAGAAGTTTTTTTACCACATGGTCGGATACTTCAGACATCCAATCAGGGATTCCGTTTGAGCTTGCCATTAAAAACGGTATCGAAGAAGCTTCAAATTTTTTATTTTTGATTTCAAAACATTCAATAAAGTCAAAGTTTTGCCTTAGTGAGTTAGAAATTGCAGTAAGTCTCAATAAGCGAATAATATCAATATTGGCTGAACCAACAAATCTTGATAAAATTCCAGGAAAACTTAGAAGCATAGAATACATTGATATTACTAACAGAAAAGAAAAAGAAAAAGTTGAAATTGACGGACTCGAAGATGTTGAAGCTGAAGTTGATTCTCGTAAAAGTAAATCGCCTTATGAAGAATCAATAGACAAATTAATCAAGACATTGCATATTGATAATATATACTATGGAGAACATAGAACAATATTAACACAAGCACTTAGGTGGAAAGATCATAATGAATTACCAAGTATGTTGATGAAAGGCTATTACCTTGAAAACTCAAAAACTTGGTTAAAACTTGGAGCTCAAAAATCAGAAAAACCAACTAAGATTCATCAATATTTCATTAATAAAAGTATTGATAACTCTGCAATAGTCAGTTCCGAAGTTTACATTTCATATTGTAAAGTAGACAAGGATTTTGCTGTTAAGCTAAATCGACAACTTAAAATTTCGGGGAAAACAACATGGTTCGATAAAGATAATATACCTGGAGATGTTGATTTTCAAGAAAATATTCATTCAGGAATTGATAATTCTGATAATTTTATATTTATATTATCACCTGATTCAGCTAAAAACAAGGAAAGTGCTTTTGAGATTGAATATGCACAAAAAAATAATAAACGTGTTATTATACTATCGTTCAAAAAAGTTGATGATAATAAAATCCCATTAGAACTTAAAGATAAACAAATAATTGATTTTGATAATTCTGATTTTTACAAAGCATACAGTATTTTGCAACGTTCTCTTGATGTTGATAGAGGATATGTTCAAAATCACACAAAATATCTACAACAAGCTATAGATTGGAGAGATAATAATAAAGATGAATCAAGATTATTAAGAGGAAACGAGTATATATTTGCCGAAACATGGCTTTTGAGTGCATATAAAACTGAAGAACAAGAATTTACAGATTTCAAAAGTTTATCTGACAAGAAAACAATAAAAAAACCTGTTCCTTCAAAAATACAGCTTGAATTTGTAGAAGAAAGCAAAGAAGCTATACTTGCAAAAGAAAGACAAGAGAAAGAACATCAAGAAAAACTTCTATTACTGGAAAAAGAAAAGGCAGAAACAGCCGAGAGAGCTGCAAAACGTCAGAAATTATTTACTATTGCTGTTAGCTTTGCTCTAATTGCAGCTATATTGCTTGGCATTTATGGATTTGTACAAAGTAATAGAGCTAAGAATAGTGCAAGAATAGCGAAATCAGAAGAAATTGCCGCTTTTGCTTTTATTGAAGAAGAAAATGATCCAAGCTTATCAATAAGACTGGCAGAAGCAGCTAATAAAATTAACAAAAATCCAGATATAATCACATTGCTACATAAAATATATTCGAGAAACTTATTCTCCAAAATTGTGGGAAGAGAAATGAATGAAAAAGGTTTTTCATGTGTTGCTTTTTCTCCAAATAACAAACATTTTGTAACAGGCTCTTTCGATGGCTATGTACGTCTTTATGATATAAATGGAAAACTTATAAAGCAATTTTTCCCAAAAAGGTTTATAAATAATATTGATATTTCTCCCGATGGAAAATACATTGCAGTAGCTTATGCTGATACAATTGTTAATATGTTAGATTTTGAAGGAAATATAATTAAAAGTTTTAGAGGACATAAAAAAGAGGTTCTATCAGTAAAATTTTCAAATTCTGGTAAATATTTGCTTTCAGGAGGTAAAAGTACAACAGCTATATTATGGGATATGAAAGGTAATATTGTTCAAACATTTGTTGGACACAAAAAGGGTATTGTTTCGGTCAATTTTAATAAAAATGATACTAAAATATTGACAGGTTCAGCAGACTATACTGCTATATTATGGAATATTGAAGGCAATGAATTGCAAGTATTTAAAGGACACACATATAAATTAACTTCAGCAATATTTTCTCCAACTGAAGACAAAATCATTACCACATCTTTAGATAACTCGGCACGTTTGTGGGATTTTGAAGGTAATTTAATCAAATCCTTTTCACATCCATCAGGTGTAAGGAGTATGGTTTTTTTCCCTAATGGAAAACACTTTGCAACAAGTTGTGATGATAACTTAATTCGTTTTTTTGACTTGAATGGTAGAGTTTTAAACACTTTCAGAGGACATATTAACAAATTAGTAATCGCTATTTCAAAAGATGCCAGCAGTTTACTTTCAGCATCTGTTGACCAAACTATCAGAAAATGGAAAATACCTATGGAACTTTTCCCTATTGTATTACAACATGAAGGTAAAGTAAATAGTGTAGCTTTTTCAAACAACAATGAATATGTTTTAACAGCAGCATGGGATAAAACAGTACGTATTTGGAATAAAACGGGAAAAGAATTATTAAGAATTAACTGTGAATCTGGAGTTTTTGATGCTAATTTTTCTCCTGATATGAAATATATAATAATTGGAACTGAAGACCCTGTTATAAAACTTTGGGACTTGGAAAAATTTCCAATTACAGAAAATTTTAAAGTTTGGGATTTTAAAAACAATACTGCAAAACGTTTTGAAGGTCATACTGATGGAGTTTTGTCTGTAGATTTTTCTAACAATGCTAATAAAATTGTCTCTGCATCGAAAGATGGAACTGTAATAATTTGGGATTTAAACGGAAATCTTTTGAAAAGGATAAAAGCACATGATAATCAAGTTAATATCGCAAGATTTATGCCTGATGATAATTCTATATTAACAGCCTCAAAAGATAATAGAGTAAAATTGTGGTCAATTGATGGTGAATTAATACAAACATTTAATGGACATTATGGAAGTGCCTATTCTGTTGAATTCAATGAAAAAAACAATCAAATATTAACTGCTTCTGATGACAGAACGTTTCGCTTATGGGATATAAAAGAAGGAAAAGAATTCAGACAATATGTAAATATTGAAAGTAGTATAAAATATGCTACATTTTCGCCAGACAAATCAAAGATTCTGACATCAGGTGATGCTAAAAAAGCAAAATTATGGGACTTAAATGGAAATTTACACCAGATTTTTGAAGGACATGCAAATGGAGTAAAAGAAACATGCTTTGCTTCAGATGGCGCGTACATTGCAACAGCTTCGTGGGATTCAACTGCACGCATTTGGAAAGTAAAGCCAGAATATAACCGTTTCTTGAAACTTAACGAACATGAATATTTGAGTCCAGCAAATAAAATAAAATTTGGAGTAGTCGAATTTGAAAATATTTTGGAAACAGTAAAAGAAATGGAATTACCAGAAATAATTGAATATTTTGAAATGGCAGTTGACAAAACTACAAATGATACCCTAAAAAGAGATTATTTGTTAAAAATGATAGAATGTAGCAAGAAAAGTATTTCAATGAATGCTTCCGCTGAAAATCTTACTACCTATTTTAATACCTTGTCAATATTGACAACAATTTATTCGCGACATTCAAGAAAAAAAGATATTCAAGAAATGATTAATCAAACAGACCTGATTTTTAAACAGATAACAGAACTAAAAAATCATGACCAATTAATTGTGGCTGCCGACTATTTTTCAGATAAACTTAATGAAAGAAAAAAATCTGATTATCAACTTAATTTAGGTGAAAAATTATTAACAATATGCAATCTTTTATATGATAAAATTGACAATAATAATGAAATTGCAAATAGAATAATTGATTATGCAGGTAAAAAATCATTCTGTTTATTATATGATAAAAAATATGATACGTTCTTGAAATTTACTGAATTGGTAGGCAAAATAGATTCAAAAAATATTTATTATAATAAAAATATTTTGATTGCCTATATATTAAATGATAGATTTGAAGAAGCAAAGTCAATATTTATAAATAATAATAATATAAAATTAAAAATCTCTCTCAGGCAAATGTATTTAACTGATTTTGAAGACCTTAAAAGCTATAATATTTCTCATTTGGATTTTGACAAATTTAGAGAATTTATAAAAAAATAGAAACAAATATGCTATATCAATACAACTTTCTTAAATTCAGTTGGCAGTACACTTACGCAAGAGAAGAAAAGACTGTGTAAAATGGCTGTAGTGTATAGACTTAAATTTCTAAAGTCTTTTAAATTACCAGAAAGACAAGCATTAAGATAAAAATGTATAAAATATCAGTATATTTTTCTTAAAATTATCGTGGCAGCTTGCAAGCTGCCACAATTACATAGCATCTCGTGAAAATATCAATATTTTTACTTTATAAATTTTAGACCTCCATTCAGAATTATAAGCGATTTAAAGTTTAGTCCTTATAGTGTTTACTTCTTATGTCGGGAAGCTCTTGCCACTTGCTAATACTTCTTGGTCTTAATACAAGCGTATAAGGGACTTATACCCTCTGTGAAATCACACACACTTTTTGTTTGCTTTTTAATATTTATATTTGCATATCGCAAATTTCTCAAAAGCATACAGTTGTGTGCAGTGCTTTGAGCAGCTTATGCAGGATACACACATTGTACTTGAAACAATCAGTGTTTTTTTTGCTTGTTTCATACGCTTTGCTCATTCAACAAGCAACACCGCCTGTTCAAGACTCATTTCAGTTAGCTACAACAAAAAAAATACCAACAATTAGGTATAGATAGAATAAAAAAAGTATTTACCTTTGCATTATAAAATTATTGAATGACTTTATTTAGAAAAATACAAAAATATGCAAGTGTTTTGTTATTGTTTATGTTACTCACAGTAATGTATAACAATATAACAAACAAACATTACCATTTGCTGCCAAACGGACAAATGATTGTGCATGCTCACCCTTTTTCTAAAAATGAAAGTAACGAAGCTCAAAAACAACACACGCATAGTTCTAATCAGTTATTTGTAATTATACAAATAAATAATTTATTCTCGCTTATATTAACTGTGTCATTTTTATTATTATGTATTCAAGAAAACTTGAAGAAAAAAATAGTTCAATTTCAAATTAAACCTACTTTTTCTTTTCCTAAGATAAACTATAGATTAAGAGCCCCGCCTCTAAATTAATTTCCATATCATTTTTATACAATCGGTTAATTTTAATCCAGTATACTGATTTTGTTTCAAAACAAAATTATAGTAAAGGTATGCAAAAAAACAATTCAAATTTAAGGTCTTTGACCTATTTAATGTGGCTTACGCTTTTTTACAAACTATTGTCATATAGTTAATTGTAAAAAAACAAATGCCGAAAAACTTTCGTTAGACGACTTAATTAATAATTAAATACAGATTTAAAATGGAATTAATTGATAAAAAACAAGAAACACAAGCTATAAGATATCATATTGCAGGTAATTACAAGCTGATTACTGAAGATTGGCAAAAAAACAAAAAACTATCTGGTAGTGAAAACAAAGTAAAAAGAGAAAAAAAAACAAATAATTTATTTACAAATTTTAGCTTAAATAGTCTAAAATTAAGTATAATGCTTATTTTTGTCTTGCTTGTATCCATAAATGTTTTAAAAGCACAAAAACAACTAAGCGATGCTAATATTTTTGGAGATGTTAAAAGTAATGGTGTTCATTTGCCTTTTGTTACAATTTCAATTGAAGGAACAACTATTGGCACAGCAACAGACAACACAGGACACTACAAATTAGTGAATTTGCCAGAGGGAACATTTACAATAAAAGCTCAATCGGTTGGTTATAAGCCCCAGACACATAAAATCATTACAAAAGCAGGCACTACATTAGAAATAAATTTTGAGATAGAAGAAGATGCAGTTTCATTGGAACAGGTTGTAGTAAGCTCAAATCGCAATGAAGTTAATCGCAAAGACGCAACTACAATTGTGAACACAATAACTTCAAAAGTATTTGAAAATACTAATTCATCATGTCTGTCAGAAGGATTGAGTTTTCAACCAGGTTTGCGTGTTGAAACCAATTGTCAGAATTGTGGTTTTCAACAAGTTCGTATTAATGGTTTAGACGGACCTTATACTCAAATACTAATTGATAGTAGAGCTATTTTTAGTGCATTATCAGGAGTTTACGGCATAGAACAAATACCTGCCAACATGATTGAACGCGTGGAAATTGTTAGAGGTGGTGGCTCTGCATTATTTGGTTCAAATGCAATTGCTGGAACAGTAAATATTATAACAAAAGAACCTAATTATAATTCGTTTCAGATAGGAACAAATTATTCAGTAATAAATAAAAATGCTATTGAACAAAACGTAAATATCAATACTTCACTGGTAACCGATGACAACAAAGGAGGAATTATGATATTTGGTTCTATGCGTAACAGAGATCATTATGATGCAAACAACGATGGTTTTTCTGAAATAGCATTGTTAGAAAACAATACTTTCGGTTTCAGGTCTTATTATAAACCAACAATTTATTCAAAAATACAGTTGGAATATCACCATTTGAACGAATTCAGACGTGGAGGAAACAAGTTTGATTTACAGCCACACGAAACAGATATTACCGAGCAACTAAAACACGATATTAATGCAGGAGGATTAACATATACATTGCTCTCAAAAAATTACAAGTCTAAATTTTCATTATATTCGTCCGCCCAACAAACATTAAGAGATAGTTACTACGGAGCAGAAAAAGACCTTAAAGCTTACGGAAATACAACAGATTTGGCTTTTGTTGCTGGCTCTCAATTTAATCATGATTTTGAAAAATTTCTTTTTTTTCCAGCAACTATCACAACAGGTTTAGAATATCAATTGAATAATCTGCACGATAAAATGCCCGGTTACAATCGCGAATTGATACAAGATGTTAATATTTGGGGCTATTTTATTCAAAACGAATGGAAGACAGAGAAATTAAATTTTCTTATTGGTGCAAGAGCCGACAAACATAATTTAATTGACAACGTAATTATAAGTCCACGAATTAATTTGTTATACAAAATAATTGACGATTTATCAGCACGACTTACTTTTTCAAAAGGATTTCGTGCACCACAAGCTTTTGATGAAGATTTACATATAGGAGCTGTTGGTGGTGAGGTTCATCTAATACAACTTGCGGATAATCTTGAAACAGAAACATCAAGCACATATAGCGGTTCTTTGGATTACTATTTTGAGGTTTTTGGTCTTCAAATCAATTTATTAGTTGAAGGTTTTTACACAAAGCTTACAAATGTTTTTGTTCTTGAAGAGATTGGAACAGACACACAGGGGAATATGCTTTTAGAACGCAGAAATGGTTCTGGAGCAGAAGTTTATGGTGTTAATACAGAACTTCGCACAGCCTTATCAAGTTATTTACAATTACAATTAGGCTTTACTTCACAAAAAAGTCAATATTCAGAACCAGAAGAATGGTCTGATGACGAAACTACTCTTCCAACAAAAAATATTATGCGAACCCCCAGTAATTATGGCTATTTTACACTCAATTACAATCCTATTAAAACTTCTACTATTTCATTATCTGGTGTTTATTCTGGTGAAATGTATGTTCCTCATTATGGGGGCTATATTAAGAATGATAAGTTAAAAAAAACATCAAATTTTATAGAACTTAATTTTAAACTTGCACAAAATTTCAAGATAGGAAACACAATGCAATTACAAATAAACGGCGGTATTCAGAACATGTTAAACAGCTATCAGACCGATTTTGATGAAGGTGTATATAGAGATGCAGGATATATATATGGACCAAGTCGTCCACGAACATTTTTTATTGGAATTAAAATAGGTAACAATTTATAAAAACAAATCGTAAAGTTATTTTTTAACGATTTCTTATCATATAAAATTGTAACTTATTGTAAATTTGGCGCAAATTAGATTATCAATTGTCCATTACCAATTGACAACTACTTATAATAAGTAATTAACAATGAACAATGGATAATTAACAATTTTGCTTACGCTTGATAAACAGCATAATAAAAAAAACAAAAGTGTTGTTTTTATATATCGACCTACTTACTTTTTATGTTTGGGATACTTATAGTATTCCAAGCATTTTCTTAAGGAAATAACGAATTATTGTAAATTTCAACTGAAAAGTATCCAGTTTACGCAAGCAGCCGACCTATTTAAGCTAAATTAGGTTAAATATTTTACTTTTATAAAAACGTTATAAACTATTAATCAACATATTATATCATTGTATCATTGAATAATTGTATCATTGAATAATTGAATAATTGTATCATTGAATAATTGAATAATTGTATCATTGAATAATTGTATCATTGTATCATTGTATCATTGTATCATTGTATCATTGTATCATTGTATCATTGAATAATTGTATCATTGTATCATTGTATCATTGAATAATTGTATCATTGAATAATTGAATAATTGAATAATTGTATCATTGAATAATTGTATCATTGAAAGTATAAGAACTAAATTTTATTAATATTTTATCAGCTATTGTTTCTGATAGTTTTACATTCGATTCTTGTGTCCACCCAGCAATATGCGGACTAAGCAGAACATTATCATTTTCAATTAGATATTCTAAACTTTTTGGTGTTTCATTTGCATCATGTAATTTTTCAAAAGATTTTTTTTCATATTCAAGTACATCTAAAGCAACACCGAGAACTTTTTTTTCTTTCATTGCTTTTACAAGCTCGTCGGTTTTAAGTACTTTTCCTCTTGAAGTGTTTATTAAATAAATTGGTTTCCTGAATTTGTTTAAAAATTCATAATTTATCATAAACTCAGTTTCATTTGTCAATGGTACATGCAGACTTAAAATATCAGTTTGCTCAAAAAGACTATCCAATGAACTTTCAATAGTATATTCATCAGAATAATTATATTTGTATTTATCATAAGATATTGTTTTACAATCAAATCCTTTGAGTCTTTTTGCAAATGCCGAGCCCATATTTCCATATCCTATTATTCCAATTGTTTTTCCTTTTATCTCAATTCCTCTATTAAATTCTCGTTTCCATTCACCCCTCTTTACTTGACTGTTTGCTCTACAAATATTATTAAAGAGTGATAATATCATACCCAAAGCATGCTCGGCAACAGCATCTCTATTACCTTCGGGAGCACTGAAACATGTTATCCCTAGTGATTCTGCATACTCAATATCAATATTTTCCAGCCCCGCTCCTACCCTACCAATAAATTTAAGGTTTGTAGCTTTGTCTAATACTTTTTTATCTAAAGTAATTTTACTTCTTATTATCAAGCCATCGTATTTTTGTATTATTTCAAGAATGTTATCACTATCAATATCAGGCTTATAGTCGCAAATAAATCCTAAATTTGTAAGTTTATTCTGTAAAATGTTATGTACCGAGTCAATAAATAATACTTTCACCTGTAAATAATTTAAGGTCTTCGACCTGTTTAATGTTGTTTATGCACTTATATTCTTTATTCTGTAACTTGGTTACCCGTCAGAAGTTGGACAGTCTTACTGCACTTGGCAGGTGTTTTTCACAGTTGGTAGCCTTCAGAACTGTAGACTATTAGACATATTAAAAGTTAGTTCAAAATCACCTCAAAGTTGAGTATTCTAGTGCAAGCAAACTTTTAGCTTTTAACTTATTTATTTAGAAATAAAGGCAACTTCGTTTAGTTTAGCCAGCAAAAGTTTTGTTTCTCTATTGAAATATCTGCGGTCTTTATATGCCAACACCCATTTTATTCCCGATATAGCATTTGTTGTAAATATCTCGTCAGAAACATTCAATATATTATATGGTATAGATTTATCCGAACATGTTTTTATATTCATAAACTTAGCTATTTCCAAAATTTTATTTCGCATTATTCCATCAACACAACCATCGGAAATAGGGGGTGTGTATAGTTTGTTTTTTACAAAAAAGAAAACATTAGAGCTAACAGTTTCAACTACATTGTTTTTGTCGTTCAATAAAAGACAATCATCTAAATTGTTTTCTTTGCAATAAATTCCTGCAAGAACATATGTTAATGCATTTGCAGATTTTATATTGGATAGGAAAGATTTTTGTATACTAAATTCAGTATTAATATCAATTTTTAAACCATGTGAATTAAAAACATATTTATCACTATTTAAAGGTTTAACATTTATAAGATAACTTACTTCATTTGTTTTTGGAGAATATAAACCACCACTATTTCTGTAGACAGTAAGTCTAATGCGCGCTCCCTTATGTATTTTGTTTTTAATTAGTAATTTTCCTATATCGCTTTGTAGCCCTAGTGTATCTACGGTAAATTTGGCAGGTACTTCCATTTTTAGTAAATACATGCTTTTTATTAGCCTATTTATATGATTATAAAAAAACTGTACACTTGTACCAGAAGAGTGCATTGTTTCAAATAAAGCATCACCATACAAAAATGCTCTATTATTTATATCAATATTTACATCATTAGTATTATAAAAAACACCATTTATAATTATATATTGTTTTTTTGCCATTGTTACTTAATTTCAGTAAGCACTGTTACAAAAGTTTTTCGACATTTACTTATTTATAACTTCCTGATTAAATTATCTTTGTACTAATGTGGGCTACACGTATAGTATTGGACATTATTTTATTTTTTGACAGGATTTACAGGAT
>JAOZVK010000375.1 GCA_029938185.1 Bacteroidales bacterium
GAACTAATAAAAAACTTAAATAAGCTGTTTTGCTTGTATTTTTATAAGACCAGTACAAACCTATTGTTTGTACTACTTGACTTCCTACTGAAACAAGTCATAAGTTTCTTTAGTATTACAGAGACAAGATTAACAGGATTTTACATGTTTAAAATCCTATTAATCCTGTCTAATTATTACATTTATAAACTTTAATCAATTTATGTCTTAATACACTACATAAAGTTGAACATTTTGTTAAGGAATCGTTAAAAAATAACTTTCCGATTTGTTTTTTGTAAGATACTTATATTTAGGTGTAAACCAATTCGTAATTTATAATTCGTCATTTCCTAAACAAGTCGTTTTTTGCTTTTCTTATTCAAAAAAATCTTTTACTTTACTAAAAAAACTTTTGTCGCTTTCAGGACGTGGCGAAAAGCTATTAGATTTTTTTAGTTTTTCAATAACACGTTTTTCTTCTTTTGATATTACTTTAGGAATCCATATATTTACTTTTACTAATAAATCACCTCGTCCATATCCATTTATGTCTGGTAATCCTTTTCCTCTTAGTCTAAGTATTTTACCTGCTTGAGTTCCAGCTTCAATTTTAACTTTAACTTTACTTGAAATTGTTGGTATTTCAACAGGTACACCTAATATGGCATCGGGAATACCTATATATAGATTGTACAATAAATCATTATCATTGCGTACTAATTCGGGATGTTTTTCTTCTTCGATTAAAATTATCAAATCACCATTAATTCCTCCTCTTCTGGCAGCACTTCCTTTTCCTGAAACGGATAATTGCATTCCTTCTTCAACACCAGCTGGTATATTTATTGGTATTATTTCTTCATCTTTTACAATTCCTTCGCCATAACATGAATTACATTTATCTCTAATCATTTTACCATCTCCTCCACATGAAGGACATGTTGATGATGTTTGCATTTGTCCTAAGAAAGTATTTGATACTCTTGTAACTTGTCCAGTTCCATGACAAGTTGAGCAGTTTGTCAAAGAATTATTATTTGCAGCACCTGTTCCGCTACAAGGGCTACATTCGACATATTTTTTTACTTTAATTTTTTTTTCGACTCCGTTTGCAATTTCTTCTAAGCTCAACTTTACTTTAACTCTAAGATTGGCTCCTTTATTGACTCTTCTCCCTCTGCGAGAGCCGCCTCCAAATCCACTAAATCCACTACCACCAAATATATCACCAAAAGAAGAGAAAATATCTTCGATATCCATACCTCCACTAAAACCACCTCCACCTGATGCACCACTTAAACCAGCATGTCCAAATTGGTCGTATCTGCTACGTTTATTATCATTACTTAGAACTTCGTATGCTTCAGCTGCTTCTTTAAATTTCTCTTCAGCACTTTCGTTATCAGGGTTTTTGTCAGGATGAAACTGAATTGCTTTTTTTCTATATGCTTTTTTTAGTTCTTCTTTTGTTGCTGAATTAGATACTCCAAGAACTTCATAATAATCTTTTTTTGCCATCAGGTTTTTTTTTAACAAATTTAATTGTTTATCGTCAAGTGTTTTTAAGCTCTTTGAGCCTTTTTATGTTGCTTATAGCCTAATTAGGTATTTTAACAAAAGTTTTCAGTATTTTATTAAGGTTTAATTAATAAAATGCTGAAAACAGTATTAATTGGTCGGAGACCTTACTCACCAATTACAACTTTAGCATATCTTATAACTTTGTCATACAAGGTGTAGCCTTTTTCAATAACATCTATAACTTTTCCTTTTAAATCTTCGCTGGGTGCAGGTATTTTTGTTAAAGCTTCGTGCAAATCTGTATCAAACACTTTATTTATTGCTTCGATTTCCTTAACACCTTTTTGACTTAGAAAATCAACAAAATTATTATAAATTAAATCAATACCTTCTTTAACTGCATTTTTATCGCTTGCTGAATCTAATGATTTAATAGCTCTTTCAAAGTTATCCATAACAGGAAGTACTTTAAGCAAAACCTCTTCTCCGCCAGTTTTTATTAGCTCCATTTTTTCTTTTAAGGTTCTTTTTCTGTAGTTATCAAACTCAGCTGACAAACGAAGATATTTATCATTTATACTATTAAACTTTTCTTGCAAAATATCTAATTCGCTTACAGTTTTTTCTTCAACTTTTTCGGTTTCCTTTGTATCGTCCGATGTGTTTGTTTCTGCTTTTTGCTTTTCGGATACTTTTTTTTCTTTTGCTGAATTTTCGTCTGTATTTACAGATATATCTTTATCCTTAATTTTTTTATCTTTTTTGCTCATTTGTTTAATATATTCTTTATGTTCATATTTGCTGACTATTTACAAATTTTTTGCCATACTAAAATTTCGGACATTTTGACGCTATTAAATCTTGTTCATATGAATATTTGACATATTTTAAAACTTAGGAATTGTTACTTTTTTGCAACTTAATTGCATAATATTTATATTGCAATCATATTTGGCTCTTCGAGCCTTTTATTGTTGCTTACGCCTAAATAGTTTTACAATATTAGTTTTAATAATTTAAGTCATGAGAATTGATATACTTACAATTTTACCAGAATTAATAGAAAGTCCATTTAATCATTCGATTATAAAAAGAGCCAAAAAAAATAAAATTGTAGAAATTTTTATTCATAATATAAGAGATTTTTCAAATGATAAACATAAAAGAGTTGATGATTATGCTTTTGGAGGTGGAGCCGGTATGATTATGAAAATAGAACCAATACATAAAGCCATAATGCATTTGACAAAACAACGAGATTATGATGAAATTATATATACTTCGCCAGACGGTGAATTGTACAATCAAAAAAAAGCAAATCATTTATCTACATTAAAAAACATCATTATTCTTTGTGGTCATTATAAAGGTATTGACCAGCGCATAAGAGATAATTTAATCACTCAGGAAATATCTATTGGCGATTATGTTTTGACTGGTGGTGAGTTGGCTGCTGCCATAATAACCGATAGTATTGTCAGGTTGATTCCAGGAGCAATTTCTGATGAGAGTTCAGCTTTGAGCGATTCTTTTCAAGATGGTTTGTTGGCTTCGCCAGTATATACAAGACCAGCAACTTATAATGGCTGGAAAGTTCCTGATATTCTTATATCGGGTAATGATAAATTAATTGAGACTTGGAAGTTTGAACAATCTGTTGAAAGAACAAATAAACTTAGACCTAATTTACTAAATGACTGAGATTTTCGAAATTAAGGAATTAATAGTTAAGTAAGTAACAATGAATAATGGACAATGAACAATTTTGCTTACGCTTGAGAAACAGCATAATAATAAAAACAAAAGTGTTGTTTTTATATATCGACCTACTTAGCACCTCAATATCTGATACATATATGAATAATTGAAGATTTTTGTGCAACATTTAAGTAACTATATAACATCCACTTACAAGAACGCGTAAGCAACATTAAATAGGTCGAAGACCTTAAAATTAATTGTAATGAAAAATATCTATAACAAAATACTACGGATACCAAAGGTTGTAAAAGGAAAAGACATTTTTTTTCCAATTGAAACAAATTGTAATAATGAAACTTTTGGAAATAGGGGTGCCGAATGGACTATCTGTGTCGATTTAATTGAAAAAGACAGTATTATATATTCGTTTGGAATTGGAGAGGATATTTCTTTTGATTTAGCAATAATAGAAAAATTTAATGCGAATATTTATGCTTTTGACCCAACTTTAAAATCTATTGAATGGATAAAGAAACAAAAGCCAAATAAAAAATTTATTGTTCATCAATTTGGGCTTTCGGATTTTGATGGTGATGCAAAATTCTATTTACCCGAAAACCCAAATTATGTATCTTCGACTTTGATTAATCGTAAAAGTTCTGACAATAAGTATAATATAGTTAAAATGCATAAGCTTTCTTCAATAATGAAACAACTCAAACATTCGGATATTGATATTTTAAAAATGGATATCGAAGGTTCTGAATACGATGTTATTGAAGATATAATAAAATCAGAGATAAAAATTAAGCAATTGATGATTGAGTTTCACCATAGATTTGATGAAATAGGTATATCAAAAACCAAAGAGGCTGTTTTGAAACTAAATAATTATGGGTATAAAATTTTTTATATCTCAAAAACTGGAGAAGAAATCTCATTTATAAAATAAGATTTTTATCCTAATTTATACTCAATAAGGGTTGATTTTAAACTATTGTATTGTCAATTAAGGTCTTCGACCTATTTAATGTTGCTTACGCAAGATATATAATAAACGGTATTTCAAAAAGTAAGCTCTATACTAAATAGGTAAAAACTTTTGTATGGGTGCTTATCATAGTTATTAGAACTTTCCAAAAGTTTAAAACTTTTGGAAAGATAAGTTTTCAACCTTTTTTAGTTTAAGTTCGTTTACATATCTGGCAATAATGAAACAAATTTTTCGATAGTCTCTTCCATAGTCATATAAGATTTTCCACCTGCTGCATTTTTATGCCCTCCTCCGTTAAAGTGTTTTCTTGCAAATTTGTTTACATCAAAATCGCCTCTTGAACGTAGTGATAATTTAATATATTTAGTTTTTTCGAAAAAAAACACAGTAAATTTAATTCCTTTTATTGATAATGGGAGGTTAACAAAACCGTCAGTATCAGCCATAGCAAATTTAAAATTTGAAATATCATCTTTTGTCAGGCTTATATATGCGGAACTATGCTCATGGAATACTTTCATTTTTTTGCTAAGAACAAAACCCTGTAGTCTCATTCTGTCTTCAGAAAAATTACTATAAACGTTGCTAATTATTTCATTTTTATTTATCCCGTATTTTAGTAATTCACCAACAATTTCAAATGTTCTATGTTCTGATGAATTAAAACTAAATGCACCAGTATCTGTTAGTATTCCTGTAAAAATACTTTCGGCTACATTAATATCAATATGTGATTCTTTATTAATCATATATATAAATTCGAATATTAGCTCAGATGCTGAACTAACAGAAGTATCAGAAATTATATAATCGGCAAAATTGCTTGGACTTGGGTGATGGTCAATAATTATTTTTTTTGCTTTAGAGTTTTTTAAATTCTCTCCCATTTCTTCTAATCTTGATAATTCATTATAATCTAAAGAAAAAATAATATCAGCATTTTTAATTAAATCCGAGCATTTTTCCTCATTATGTTCATAAAAAATTATTTCTTCGCAGTTTGGCAACCAACGTAAAAAACGAGGTATTCCATTTGGCATTATTACTCTTACATTTGCTATACTTTTTTTTAAAACATGATACAAAGCTAAAGAAGCACCAACTGCATCTCCATCAGGGTTTGTATGTCCTGTTATTACAATATTTTTTGCATTATCAATTTCTGTACTAATTGATTTGATTAAATTTTCCGAAATCTTAATTTTCATATTAATTTATTAATTAGGCGATAAAAGTAGTTGCGGCAATTTACAAATTATGAATTGGTTTATACCTTAAAAGTCATAATTTATCAATTTTGTTTGTAGTTTCAATTTTAATTTTATTGTAATTTTGAGAAACTTAATTAACATTTGATATTAAGTTTCTAATTAGTGTCCAACCATAAAGTCAATAAAATCGCAAAGCGATGACCTATTGGTAACCCCTGATGATAATCGTGGGTTGATAACAAGCCTATTACAGAAATGCCTTTAGGCATGACCTGGGCTTATAAAAATTAATAAATTACAACAATATTATTAGTTCTAATTTTATTCTTTTTTTTATTGTGTTGCTTTTGCCCTTTTCAGGGCGTTTTTGCTTACGAATGCTTTTACACATAGGGCGTTGCCCCATGTTAATGCTTATGCCTTTCAGGGCGAAAAAA
>JAOZVK010000376.1 GCA_029938185.1 Bacteroidales bacterium
AAAAAGGTAAAAAAACAAATTTAGAAAATAACATTATTAATTAACGAAAGGCAAAAATATAGCTTAATTTTATAAACTTTATTGGTTTATTTGATTTTAAACTAAATCGTCCATTAATACCGCTTATTGCACCATGATTTTCATTATTATAAACTATATTTACAAATGCAAGCGGCGATTTTGTTTTTTTATCAATTACTTTACCTTTTATTATATTCGATTGTGAAAAACTATCGGTAAAAAAAATAGTTGTTATTATTAAAATAAATAAAAATCTTTTTTTCATATGTTATATTATAATATTTTAAGTAGCTTATAAACCTTAGATATTAAAACACACAAATTTTAAAAAAATTATCAATATTATAAATATAAATTACAAAAAAGTTCTTCATACTATTATAAAGTAAGTAGGTCGATATATAAAAACAACACTTTTGTTTTTTTTATTATGCTGTTTATCAAGCGTAAGCAAAATTGTTAATTATCCATTGTTCATTGTTAATTACTTATGTCATTATACAAAATAAGTAGTATAACAAAAGTTTTTCAGCATTTGTGTTCTTGCAATTAGCTATATGACAGTAGTATGTAAAAACGCGTAAGCCACATTAAATAGGTCGAAGACCTTAAATACTTTGTTAAGCTATAACTTGATTCAGGCGTAAGCAAAATTATTAATTGTTAATTATCAATTATTCAATGTATTACAAAAATGAAAATATTAAACATATCAATATTAATTATTTTATTTACAAATAGTGTTTTTTCGCAAGTAGGGGGAACGAGTACTTATAATTTTCTAAATCTTACCAATTCGGCAAGAGTTGCATCAATGGGTGGTAAATTTATATCGGTGATTGATAATGATTTAAATTTAGCATTTCAGAATCCTGCATTATTAAATCCAAGTATGGACAAGCACCTGACACTAAACTATATTAATTATTTTATTGATATTAACTACGGCTATACAAGTTTTGCAAAACACTACGAAAAAATCGGAACTTTTGCAGCCGGAATACACTATATAAACTATGGTACTTTTATTAAAGCCGATGAAAAAGGAAACAGAATAGGCGAATTTAAAGCTTCCGAATATGCTTTAAATTTATATTGGGCGCGCAAAATTGATAGCTCTTTTCGTTTTGGAATAAATTTGAAACCAATATTATCGACTCTCGAAAAATACACTTCTTTTGGTTTGCTTGCCGATATTGGACTGGTGTATACAAATAAGCAAAATAAATTTTCGGCGGCTATTGTGATTAAAAATGCAGGTGTACAAATAAAAACATATACCGATAATAATAGAGAGCCTGTACCATTTGACATACAGCTTGGTATATCAAAACAACTAAAACATGCACCTTTTAGGTTTTCGGTTTTGTTGCACCATTTATATAAGTGGGATATGACCTACGATATGGCAAACAATATGGCATTTACAAGTGTAGATTCTGATATTGAAGAACAACAAAGCCCCGCAATTGGTAAGTTTGCCGATAATATTTTGAGACACGCAATAATAAGTACCGAAATATTATTTACTAAAAACTTTGCTTTACGATTTGGATATAATTATCAAAGAAAAAAGGAGTTGCAAATACAAAGTCGAAAGGGACTTGCTGGTTTTTCTGCCGGTTTTGGTTTCAAAGTATATAAGTTTCATTTTAGCTATGGTATAGCCAAATATCATTTAGCAGGTTCTTCAAATCATTTTTCTATTAGCACTCGTATTTCTGATTTTTAAGTTTTTTGATATTTTTAATATTACATATAAGTAGCCTTACAAAAGTTTTTCAACATTTATATTTTATTAATTCTCATATTATTAAGATATTAATAGAATGCGTAAGCAACATTAAATAGGTCGCAGACCTTAATGAAATTTTTCTATTGTGTTACGTTCTGTAAACATAGTTAAATGGTTTTGTATATTTTAAATGCTTCTGCAATTATTCCCTTTTTTTCGTTATCATCTTCATAATAAGGTAAAATAATTCTGGCAAAGTTTTCATAAATATCCATGATAAAACTATATAACATAGTAAATTGAAGATTAATATTCAAAACGTCTCGTTCAATTAGAATGAATTTCTTTATTAATATTTTAATTACCTGTTCATGTTTTAATTGCAAATCTTTGCAGTCAGATAAAGTATCTCTAAGCCCTTCAACAATAGGTTTTATTACATAATCCTGTCTGTTCCATCTCAATGGTTCTCTGTTAAGATTACAAATTCTTATTGTTTCTTTACCCCTTTTGTCATTATCAAGTTCTATAATATCAATACCTTGCTTATCATCGTTTATTTTAAACTTCAAATGTTTTTTCGGTTCGTCATATTCGGGATGTAACAAATAGGGCTTTTCATTTTTCAGTGGAATTTTATTTACTATGCACGCTTGTTTTATTAGTTTTCCATCTTGGAATGGAACAAGTGTTTCTTTCTTGTTTTCGGCTGTAAATTGATTTCCTTTTCCTCTGGCAAAAGTATTACAATCGTGACAAGCAGGTAACAAATTTGTCCATTCATAATACAACCAATAATAATGGTCTTTAGGTCTGTAATGTTCTACTTCTTCAACACAATTACTTTCGCAATATGCACTTTGCCTAAATAATACTTTTTTAATTCATGTATAACTTTTTTTGAAATTGCCATACTACCAAGTGGTTTCAATATCTGGTTAGCAATTTTCTCCCACTCCTCATTAATTTTTGCATTGTCAAGTATTGCAGGGACAATTACATTTCCTTCTGCATCTTTTTCTTTATAAACCTTTCTCATTACAAATCAGAGTTTTTAATTATATTAAAACGTTCCATTCTCTCTTTGCTAAGATATTTTTCAATTTCTTTATCTTCTTTTTCGTTTTCCAAAATTCTATTATAATTGCTCTCCGTTTGTATGAATTTTGTTCCATCGTGCATTTTGGGAATTAATGTTTGAAAACCAAAAATAGGCGAAGTAAGTATTGAGTTGGGTGATAATATAGAACCATCTATATCTAATTTTTCGGTGGTTATGCCTTTTTCTTTATCTCTATCTACTTTTATAAATACAGAATTTTTTGGCGCACCCAAAAATGGTATTGGGCTATGTGTAGAAACTATAAATTGAATATATTTAAACGTATCAGTTAATTTTTCAACTAATTCGCGTTGCATTTTGGGGTGAAGGTGTAAATCAAACTCATCAATTATTACTATTCCAGCAAGGTCTCCAAAATTATCTATATTGGGTTGTTCTTCGGATAATCGTATTATCATGTCGCCAACCATTGCAATAATGCTTCGAAAGCCTGATGCTAAATTAAGAAAAGGTTGCTCTATGCCACCAGACTCAGTATATATGATATTTGTTTTAGAGCCGTCTCGCTCAACATGTATATCAACAACATAGGGTTTCATTAGTTTAATCAAAATTTGCCTTGTAGCATCGTAATATTTTTTCTGGCTTTCTGCACCTTCCCATTTTATCATTTTATCTTCAATATCCAATAATTCTCCATAAGAATTAAATAGGTTGAATGTTTTTCCACTATTTACTGGGTTTGAGTTTTTATTCAGACGTGATGCTCCATAAGCGGCAAAATATTCATGTTTTGTGAAAATATCTGTATCGTAAATGTTTATGATATTTTTATTGCCCGACTTTATCTCAATTAGTCCACCAAAATAGTCTGCATTCCAAAATATTCCATTCCCTAAAAGTTGATTTTCATCTTCATTTCCCAACATTCCGATAGCTATTCCTTGTAAAAGCAAAGTTTTTCCATATCCATTTTCACCAGTGAAAAAAATCCAACGGGTATCAACAGGAATATCAGCAATATGAATTTTTTCAAAAAGAAGGCTTTCGTATTTTTTAAACTTGAACTGTTTAATGCTAAATGGCAAAATATTAGAAGGATTTGAATATGTATTTTCAGATTTTATTAACCTGTCTGCTATTCGTTTTTCCAATTGTAATATTTTTTCTTGTTGATTTTTATTTTCCGGTAGCTCTAAAATCTCTTTCATTTTATGAGCTTCGTCAATATTATAGTTTTTGGTATGTTCAAAACCTAAGAGTAAAAAACCATCTGGTGGATAACGTGAACCAGCATCAAAACAAAGTCCATAATTTGATGAGTTTGGGTTTATTTCAATATCATAATTTAAAATAACATCAGGTAAAACATAATAATACCAATTATTATAAAAACTAACATTCTTTAGTTTTTTTAGTTTTTCAAAAAGTTTTTCAAAGCTATATCGAGAGAGTTCTCCATTCTCCTGTAAATATATACTTACAAGATTTTTTAATTTGTAAATGGAAGACGGAAGGTCTCTAATGTCTAAATCATTAAGGCTTATACTGATTACATTATTGTTGTCATCAGTACTATATTCAATTTCATACTCTAATTCTTTTTCAATTTCCTTAATTATTTCTAAATCTGTCATATGTCAAAATTTTATTTCTATCCTATTAACTCATTCAAAAGTTCTTTTTTAAATGCAATCAATTTTTCATTGTGCATTCGGGTTTGCTCAATGGCGATATCTATTTGTTTGAATAAAGATACTATTAAATCAATCATTTTCTCGTCCGTAAACCTGTTTTTGTTTGTCCATTGTGCATCACCAAAAATATCGTGCAAAATGTCAATATTTTCTTTTTCAACTTGTTGCAATGCTTTTTGAAAATCTTGTCCTATATCTTTTATAAGTTTACGCAAATCGCTCTAATTGTAAACACCCTGTATACAAAAATGTTGATATACAGCACTATTTCGTTGTTAAACCACAAAGATAATATCATTTTTCTATTAGCACTCAAATTTATGATTTTTAAGGTCTTTGATATTTTTAATATTACATATAAGTAGCCTTACAAAAGTTTTTCAACATTTATATTTTATTAATTCTCATATTATTAAGATATTAATAGAATGAGTAAGTTACATTAAATAGGTCGAAGACCTTACTTATTCATACAACATTTTTTGAATTCTTTTCCGCTACCACATGGACAAGGTTCATTGCGACCTGTTTTTTTTGTCTTAACAGGTAAAATAGGTTTTTTTTTGGATTTGAAATGATCCTTACCAAATAAATCATTCAAATTATTGTCTGAATCAAATGATTCATTGCTTCTATTGCTTAAAAATTGTTCATAATTAACATATTCGTTTGGTCTGATTTTATTATCCCTTTTATCAATTTTTTTTATAATTTCTTCATAATTACCTGAATAATTATGTGGAATAATATCCATTTCGAAGAAACTTTTAATTATATCGTCCCCCTGATGATATCCCATATCAATAAAACTAGTTATTATTTGAAGTAGTGGTTTTGTGTCAAGCAGTTCTTTGTTGTTTCGATTTTCGTGGAAATATTTTAATACCGAATATATAAATTCTAATACTTTTTCTTTTTTGCTTGCATCAATAGCAGCAATATTAGAAATAGAGTGTATAATTAGAGATTTAGATTCTCCAGAAACGTTTGGTTCAATAATAAATTCTCTTAACTCATTTAGTTTATTATATCCAAACTTAATAAAATATGAATTATGGTCAAATAAAAAATCGGGAAACCAAAACATAATAAAATCGTCATCTTGTCTAAAAACATTCAGGATATTTTGAAGATTACTGCCATCATCAACATCTGTAAGTAAAAATAAAGCATGGTTTAAAAAATGAAAATTAGTATATTCATTTTTCTCATCTTTATTCTCTTCTTTACCATTATTATAACTGTCAAATCTTACAATACTATCCTTTAATCCTACATTTCGCACCCCTAATGTAAAAAAAAATAATTAAATTCCCAAAA
>JAOZVK010000377.1 GCA_029938185.1 Bacteroidales bacterium
TGTTAATCCTGTAAATCCTGTCAAAAAATAAAATAATGTCCAATACTATACGTGTGGACGATAAATACAAAAATATTAATAAAAACACGAGAAATTTTGGTGTTGTAGTAAATATAAAAGGAGATAAGAAGAACAGATTACTCGAATGAAAAAAAACGAAACATTAAACGAAAAATTTATCCGTTTTTAAAACAGTCAAAGCAAGGATAATTGTATTGACTACCAGTCTCTATTTTGTGTAAATACTAAAGAAAATGATTAGAAATGGTAAACGAGTTGATGAAAATGTGTATGTCAATATGAACAAAATGAAAATAAAACAATATTTAAGAAAAAAAGAATATGACAAAAATAACATTAAATAATAATAATAATTATAATAAAATAAAAAATAAATGGATATAAAACAATCAATTTTAACATTATCTAGAAAAGCTATAAACAGTTTATATAATCAAGATATTGAAGAAAAATTAATACAAATACAAGGTACACGCAAGGAGTTTGAAGGAAATTTTACAGTTGTTGTTTTTCCATTGTTAAGATATTCAAGAAAATCGCCTGAGCAAACTGCAAATGAAATTGGTAAATATTTAATAGATAATAACAAACATATTATAAAATTTAATGTTATTAAAGGTTTTCTTAATCTGTCTATTGCTAAACAATATTGGATTTCGTTTTTAGATTTTGCAAATAATACAAACGACTACGGAATTAAAAATGCAAACGAAGATTCCGAAACAATATTAGTTGAATACTCATCGCCAAATACAAACAAACCATTACATTTGGGGCATATACGAAACAACTTGTTAGGATATTCATTGGCTCAATTATTAAAAGCAAATGGCTACAAAGTATATAAGACCAATATTGTAAATGATAGAGGTATACATATATGTAAATCAATGCTTGCATGGAAAAACTGGGCAAATGGCGAAACTCCCGAAAGTGCCAACTTAAAAGGTGACCATCTTGTTGGTAAGTACTATGTAATGTTTGATACTGAGTATAAAAAAGAAATTAAAAAACTTGTTGCAGAAGGAAAAACATTAGAGGAAGCAAAAAAAGAAGCTCCACTGATTTGTACTGCACAACGAATGTTAAGAAAATGGGAACATGGAAACAAAAAAGTTCATGAACTTTGGAAAAATATGAACTCGTGGGTATATTTGGGCTTTGATGAAACATATAAAAAACTTGGTGTCGATTTTGATAAAATATATTATGAATCGGATACATATCAAGTAGGAAAATCAATAGTTCTAAAAGCAATGAAAGAGGGTTTATTAGAAATAGATGAAGATGATTCGGTTTGGGCTAATTTAAAAGATAAAGGGCTGGAACGTAAATTACTACTACGCTCCGATGGTACTTCTGTATATATGACTCAGGACTTGGGAACTGCAAAAACCAGATTTGATGATTATAAATTTGATAAACACATATATGTTGTCGGAAACGAACAAGACTATCATTTCAAAGTACTTTCGATAGTTTTGGAAAAACTGGGTTATGAGTGGCACAACCGCTTACAACATATGTCGTATGGTATGGTTGAACTACCCGAAGGTAAAATGAAATCAAGAGAAGGCACTGTTGTTGATGCCGATGATTTAATAGCTGAAATGGAAAATACTGCTAAAGAAACTTCAATGGAGCTTGGAAAACTTGACGATTATAGCGAAAACGAAAAACAAAAAGTATTTCGCACAATTGCAATGGGTGCTCTAAAATATTTTATCCTAAAAGTTGATCTTAAAAAAAATATGACTTTCAATCCAAAAGAATCAATTGATTTTAATGGAAACACTGGACCTTTTATACAATATACATATGTTCGTATACAATCCGTTATACGAAAAGCAAAAGATAGTGGAATAGAAATTACTCAACAATTAACAAGCAGTACAGATATATCCGATAAAGAAATTTCATTGATTAAACTTATATATGATTATCCGGAAATTGTAAACGAAGCTGGCATAAATTATAGTCCTGCAATGATAGCAAACTATGTGTATGAAATTGCAAAAGAATACAACCAGTTTTATCACGACCATTATATTTTGAAAGAAAACAATGAGGCAATTAAACAACTACGATTGGTTATTTCGCAAATAACAGGAAAAATTATAAAATCAGCAATGAATATTCTTGGTATTGATGTTCCTGAAAGAATGTAGGTCTTCGACCTAATTTAATGTTGCTTATGCGTTTTTGGATAGTCCCTAAAAAACAGTGTTGGTGTGATTATCAGATGATTACAAAGCCTTTTTGAAATTATCAAAAATAATAATCTGCTACCCTTTTAAAGTTGGACAGGGCTACCCGTCAGAAGTTGGATAGTCTTGTTTATCAGGTATTTCGTAACAGGATAAAAATCAATCCTGTTAATCCTGTCAAAAAATAAAATAATGTCCAATACTATACGAGTAGCCTTGGAAAGCGTTGAAAATTAATTTGTTATAATTTATATGTAAAAGCAAATCGGTCAGACCGCTTGAAGCGGTCTGACTGGTGTACTTTTGTCCAACTTTAAACGGGGTAACCTAAATCGCTTAATAATCAAGCCATTAAAAATTATATTTTATATTTTTTCGGACAATCAATACCGTTTTGTAAGGACTATCGTAATTTAAACCAAGAGCTTAACTATCAAAAAAGTCTCCCGTATCGCTGTCATCTCCAAATTCAACATCACTTTCATCAGTAAAACTGTTATAATCGTTCTCATCAAATGCATTGTAATTGCTATGTCTGTAGAAATGACTTCTGGTACCATAATACCAAAGCATATAATTTGAATCTATATCATAATCATTTCTTCTACTATGAAATCGTTTATTTTTGTTTTGTTCTTCTAAGCTCTTTGTATAGCATTCTATACACTGAATTTTTGGACCATTTTGTTTTCCATGTTTTCCACAGATATAAATTCCACAATCATCACATTTAACCGATGCCATTGCACCACATTCTTTTAAAACAAAAATACCTTTTTTTACTTGACAGCGTTCCATAATTATAATTTATTTTTTTATTATACTATTTTGGTTGCGAAACTTTGTTTTTTTATACAAAATTTTTTATACAAATAGTTGTAATATTTTGAAATACAAATTTTTGAAGTTTTGAAATTGGTAGAATAACACATACTTTACTTATAGTAAATAATATTAAGATAAATCTACACAAGTGTGTAAGCAATATTAAATAGCACTTAGTGCTTTAAATTGGTTTAAATTTAGAATAAGCACTTGCAACAAGTTCTAAAAAAGCATTTATATCAAGCCCTTGTACTAAACTATTCGAAATTGCTTTTCCTTTTATTTTTAACACATGATAGTTATTAGAGTCTTTATATAAAAAGCTTGTAGGGTCGGCAGTAAGTTGATATTTAGACTTAGGTAGTTGTACTTGCATATTAATAATATGTTTTATTTTATATTTTACTTTATATTTTGTTTTACCACTTCTACTTATTTTTGTGATATTTCTTTTTCTGATAACATCTTCTATATCCCAGTTTAATTTTACACCATC
This sequence comes from Bacteroidales bacterium, assembly GCA_029938185.1. Classification (GTDB taxonomy): domain Bacteria; phylum Bacteroidota; class Bacteroidia; order Bacteroidales; family JAOZVK01; genus JAOZVK01. The sequence continues at coordinate 3,550 of JAOZVK010000377.1, forward strand.
GCTAAATTCGGCAGAAGCCTCCATCCATTCGCTTTTATAAAATGTTGTTTTAATTTTAGGGTATCTTTTATTTGTATTTGGTATTATTTCGGAAATATTATCTTTACGAACAGGATTTTTTACATTTAAATTATATGTAATTTTTTTTTCCTTGTTTGCTTCTTCTAATAATATTATTGTAAGTGGAACTACAAACAACCTGAGCCTGTTATCAATATCAATTTTTTTTAATTTTTTGTATCTTGACAATAACAAAAACCCTGGAACTGCAAATATTGCTACCATAATCAACATAAAAAAACCTCCACCAAAAGTAAGTAAAGTAAAAAAACCAGCGAATATTAAAAAAGCTATTGCCCACCCCTTTGATCTTTTACGTTGTTTATCACCAAGTTTGTCCATTATTGCTAATTTCTGCAATAGGTCAAGCCATTTCTTTATTTTATATGAAGCACTAATTTTGTTAGTTAAAGCAAATTGCTTTTGTTCTTCAGTAAGAGTCTTAAATATACCAAGTGCCTTTTTAGATGTTTTCTTTGATGTTTTTTTATGTGTAAGTTCAGCCATTTTAGTAAGTGTTTATTTAAAGTTTTCTATCAGTAAAGTTGCCAATTAATATAAGTTTACATAAGTTAAGTTAGCAATATTAAATAGTATTTTAGTATTTTTTATTTTGAGTATAATTTGAATTAAGTACTGTTACAAAAGTTTTTTGCTTTTGCTTATTCATAACTTCCTGATTAAATTGTCTTTGTACTAATGCGTAAGCAACTATAAAATAGGTCGAAGACCTTTATAAATATAAATTTTCCTTAAATGTAATCATTAATATTTATATATCAAATAAAGTTTTCTTTTTTTTACAATATTTATTCCATAAATAATCGTTATAAAATAACTTTCCGATTTATTTTTTGTAAAATACTTATATTAGGTGTAAACCAATTCGTAAACTCTAAACGGTTATAGATTTAACACTAACAAACTGTTATCAATTATTAATCAATGCATTGTACCATTGTATCATTGAATAATTGTACCATTTAAAGTATAATTTGTCATTTCCTAAGCAATCTATCATAAAGATTTTTTAATTCATTTTTTTTCTTTTTCCAAGTATATTCTTGTTCTATTATTTTAAATGCATTTTTTGATAATGATTGATTTTCTTCAGGATAATCAATCAGCAACCTTATAGCTCTTGATAATTCAGCAGGTCTATCGGGTCTGATTAATTTTGCTGAGATATTGTTTTGTACGATTTCTTTAACAACTGGAATATCCGAAGCTACAACAGTTGTGCCACATGCCATAGACTCAAATATTTTAAGAGGGCTACAACCTTGCTCAATATTTCTGCTATTAGCTTTTAGAGGGGCTATTGATAGTTTTGCATGTTGTATCCATGCATATAGTTCTTCTTTTGATAATTGATGTTTCCAAATTACCTTTTCATTTAATTCTAATTTTTCTGTAAATTTTCTATAAGCTTTTGTATACCTTTTTCTGTTCGATGATATTATAACTAATTTAAGATTTGTAAAATCATCTAAACCTTTCATTGATTTCAATAAAATATCAATTCCTTGCCATGCTTGTACTGCTCCAAAATATATAATATATTCATCGGGTGCATCAATAGGTTTTTTGTATTTAGGAGGAATATCTGCACCATTTGTTATAACATTTATTTTATTATCAGGAACTTTTAGGTTTTCAACCAAATTGTTTTTAATTGTTTCCGATGGTGTTATAATAACATCAGATTTTTCTAAGCAAAATTTTTCAATTAATTCTATTTTTTTTAGTGTAGCATCTTTAATTAAAGAATATCTATATGGTAATTCAATTGATAATAAAGAATTTACTTCAAAAACAGTTTTATAATCTTTGTTATCATTATTTAACACAGCCAAAGCACTCCAGATATCTCTATAATGACAAATTTTAATATCATTATGTTGTTTTATTTTTTCTAAAAGCCAAGTGCTATAGCTTTCGGCTCTCATAAGATAATTAGGAATTTGCTCTGTAAATCTATGAATTTCAAAATTTTCTTCAAATTGATATTTAGGTATTTTTTCATTTCCTAAAACAAAAAGTATTGTTTTATCAAACTTTTCCAACAAAGTTTGTACCATATGACTAATATGTGTTGCGGCACCCTTTGCCGAAGGATACAAATCGAAAGCTGCATATAATGATTTCATTATTTGTAAATTAATAAGTTAAGGTCTTCGACCTATTTAATGTTGCTTACGCAAGATATATAATAAACG